>JBDTQV010000305.1:0-3171 GCA_039932015.1 Gemmatimonadota bacterium
AGCGCGCGCGCGAGTCCGGTCAGCCTCGCTCGATGATCCGGCGAATGGCTGGGGTGGCGCACTTCGACCGCGTCGAGACCCTCGCTCCGGAATCGCTCGAGCACCGGGCGCGACGCGCGATCCTTGAGATGTGCGGCAGAAACGATGCCCCCGACCGAATGCGTCAGATCGGCCACTTCGCGAAATGCGGGCAGCGCCTTGTCCACGTACGCCGGACGATGACGGCCGAGGAACCGATCGAATGCGTCGTTGACATCACGCGCGGCACCCGCCGCCACGATGGCGCGCGCCACATGCGGCCGTCCGACGGCGCCGGTTCCCGCGATCGCAAGCACGTCCGCATCGGTGATGACAACGCCCGCGGCCTGAAGCTTCTGCACCATCTCGCTCGCTCGGCGCCGCCGGTCGGTCCGGCAGCGCTCGAGGAATGAATCCAGCTCGGGCGAGTCGGCCGGGAGAAAATAGCCGAGCACGTGCATCTCACCCCATGGCGCCGCGACCGAAAACTCGCAGCCGCCGATGACACGCACACCAAGCCGATCGCCGGCGGTCGTGGCGGCGGCCACGCCAGCGATCGTATCGTGATCGGTGAGGGCGATCGCGCTGAGCCCGGCCGCGGCCGCGCGTTCCACGACCTGCTCGGGTGGCAGATGTCCGTCGGACGCCGTCGAGTGGAGATGAAGGTCGATCGTGGCGGGGCCTGCCGCGGGGATGACGGTCAGCGGCGGTACCCCGTCTCCGGTGACGTGTACGCCGGCTGTGAATGCGCGAGCAACGTGCGCAGTTCCATGTCGCTCAACTGGCCGAGCGACAGCTCACGGCTCTTGGCACCCTGGGGCGAGTACCGGCAGATGCGACGCTCGCGCCGCGCGCCGGCGCCACGGCTGAACACCAGGCCGAACTCATCCTTGACGTACTGCGTGATGCGGCCGCTGACCGAGACTTCCCACTGCTCGCCCTCGACCTCGATGATCCTGCGTGGCATGGCGTTCCTTCCTGGAGATGCGTGCGCCGACGGCGCGTCAGCCGACGGCGACTTCGTCCCAGCGTTCCTCGGCGTCCGCCCCGTAACTCGCCAGTTCGCGCAGTCGGCGCTCGGCCGCACGCTCCTCCGCCGTAGCCTCGCGCCCGTCGGGGAGCTCGGCAAATTCGAGGAACAGCCCCTGCTCCGCCCGGCTTCGGAAGACCCAGAAATGACCGCCAGCCCGGAGCGACACCTGCTTCCGCTTACCGAGCAACGCGAGATAGGCCGCTTCGTCTTCCGGCCGCACCCGTGCGCGCGCGGCGGTGAGCGTGCGCGCCATCTACACCGCACTCTCCGCGAACGTCTGCAGCGCCGTCTTCACGTCGGCCATGAAGCGATCGGCGTCCGCGCCGTCGACGATGCGATGATCGAACGCCAGCGAGAGCATGCCGCGAGTGCGGATCGCGAGCGTGTCGGTCCCGTCGACGGTGATCACGGCCGGCTGTTTCTCGATCGTGCCGACGCACATGATCGCGACCTGCGGCTGGTTGATGATCGGCGTACCGATCACCGACCCGAATCCGCCGGGATTCGTGATCGTGAACGTGCCTCGCTGGACTTCGTCGGGATTGAGCTTCTTGGTCCGGGCGCGCTCGCCGAGATCGTTGATGGCGCGGGCGACGCCGAGGAGCGAAAGTTCGTCGGCCCGCTTGATTACGGGAACGATCAACCCCCAGTCGAGTGCGACCGCGATACCGAGGTTGATGTCTCGCCGGTAGATGGTGCGTTCACCGGAAACCGCGGCGTTGACGACGGGGTGCTTCCGCAGCGAGTCCGCGACCGCTTTTACGATGAAGGCGAGGTACGTGAGGTTCACGCCGCGCTCTGCGTAATCCTTCTTCATCTTCGCACGGAGCTGTGCCACGCGCGTGTAGTCGACCTCGAAAATCGTGTTCACGTGCGCGGATACTCGGCGCGACATCACCATGTGCTCGGCGGTGAGCTTCCGGATGCGGGACCACGGCTCTACGCGGTCGCCTTCCCACGGATCGACCGGCGAAGCCGCGGGTGCGGCAGCAGGAACGGGAGCCGCGGATGCGCTCGCTGGCGAAGCAGCAGGTACGACGACGTCCGCCACTGCGCCTGCCGGCGCTCCGCTCTCCATGTAATTCAGCACATCATTCTTGGTCACGCGTCCAGCGAGGCCGCTTCCCTGGATTGCGCCGATATCCAGATTGTGCTCCGCCGCCATCTTGCGGACGAGCGGCGTGGACCGGCGCCGAAGCCGCTCCTCCATTGTCTCGTTGCCGCCGTTGGCCGATGCCGGCGTGCCGAGCGGCGGGGACGCCGGATCCTTGATACCGCCATAGCCGCTCTTGGGATCGGCCCACTCGCCACGGGCGGGCGCTGGAGCCGCGGGGGCGGGCGCCGCCGGGGCGGATGCTGCCCGGGCCGGCGCCGCTGCGGCCGCGGCCGGTGCCGCCGCGGCAGGCGCGGGTGCCGGAGCCGGTACAGCCGCCGCCGCGCCGGCCTCCGTCTCAATCCGCGCGACGACCGTCTGGATCGCGACCGTCTGCCCTTCCTGCACCAGAATTTCCGCCAGCACGCCGGCATTGGGCGCCGGAATCTCCGCGTCGACCTTGTCGGTCGAGATCTCGAAGATCGGCTCGTCACGCTTGACCGTGTCGCCCACCTTCTTCATCCACTTCGAGAGCGTGCCTTCCGCGATGGATTCACCCATTTGCGGCATGATGACGTCGATCCGGGCCATGTCGTCGCATCCTCTTCTTGTGTGTAGCGAGGCGCACTGCCCCCTCGCGCACGCACCGGCTGGCCGCCGGCGTGTCTGGCGCAATCTAATCTACCCGACAGGTGCGCCCGCGTTCAGTAGGCGGCGACCCACCGCGCCGCCCGCACGATGTCTGCGGTCTGCGGCAGCACGAAATCCTCCAGCGCGGGCGCATACGGAAGTGGCACGTCATGCGCCGCGACCCGCTTGACCGGCGCGTCGAGCCACTCGAAGGCCAGGTCGTTGATGCGTGCCGTGATCTCGCCCGCGATACCGCCAGTCACCGTGTCCTCATGGACGATCAGGACGCGGTTGGTCTTCCGCACGGTCGCGAGGATTGCATCGTCGTCCATGGGCGAGAGCGACCGGAGATCGAGCACCTCGACCGACAGTCCATCCTCGCGCTCGAGCTGTTCCG
>JBDTQV010000306.1:0-3169 GCA_039932015.1 Gemmatimonadota bacterium
GCCTTGACTCCGGGATGCGCTGCGGTATTGTGGCAGTGTGACATTCCCATTCCCAGACGACCGATGAGCCAGCCCACCAGGGCTTGCCCTGCCTGCCACACGCCGCTCCCCGGAATGGCGTCGTTCTGTTACGTCTGCGGCACGGCCACGCCCGCGGGACTTAATCGCGCGACTGGCGAGCCGATCATGACGGTGACGCGGTCGAGCATCGGTCCGGCGGATCTGCTGCGGAAACTGCAGCGGGCGCTCGGACCGGGATACGAGCTGCAGGATCTGATCGGCGCCGGCGGCTTCGCCGAAGTGTTTCGCGCGCGCGACCTCCGGCTCAAACGCGATCTTGCGGTCAAGGTGCTCCGCCCCGATCTCGGCCTTTCACCTGATCTGCTCCAGCGGTTCCGCCGGGAGGCGGAGACGATCGCCACGCTGCGGAATGCGCACATCGTGCCGGTCTACGACATCGGCGAGGCTGAAGGCCTTGCCTACATCATCATGCCGCTCATCAGCGGCGAGAGCCTGCGCGCCGTCATCGATCGGGATGGGGCGATGGCACCCGACGAGGTCCGGCGCATTCTTCGCGAGGCGTCGCTCGGACTCGCCGCCGCGCACGATGCCGGTGTCATCCATCGCGATATCAAGCCTGAGAACATCATGCTCGAGGGACGCCAGAAGCGCGTCCTGCTGATGGACTTCGGCATCTCCAAGGCAGTGGGCTTCGCGACCGACGCCGATCCGGCCGTCGCACTCACGACGACCGGCGTCATCATCGGGACGCCGCAGTACATGAGCCCCGAACAGGCGTCGGGCGACAAAACGATCGACGCACGCACCGACCAGTATTCGCTCGCGGTCGTGGGGTATCGCATGCTGGCCGGGCGCCTTCCGTTCGAGGGCAACTCGACACGCTCGGTGCTATATCAGCAGATGGTCGCCGAGGCGGCACCGATCACGAGCAAAGTCGCCGGCGTCCCGACCGGGCTCGCGAACGCGATTCAGCGCGCAATGTCGAAGGAGCCCGCCGAGCGCTTTGCCGACATGCTCGAGTTTTCGGCCATGCTCGATAACGACAAGCCGGCGCGGACGGCCTCGCGCCGGAAATCGATCGGCCAGGCGGTCGTGCAGTCGCTCGGCGCTGTGACCGGAAGCCCGCTCGCCAAACGGCCGCGCGGCCTGCTCGCGGCGGGAGCCCTGCTCGCGGTGGTTGTACTCGCCGGCGGGTGGTGGGCGGCATCGCGCCCGGGAACCGGCACGCCCAGAACGGCGCCGGGGGCGGTCGCGGCACCGGCGACGACATACCCCGCACCTGCCGTCGCCACGACCGATTCGGTTGCCAGGACCGATTCGGTTGCCAGGAAAGATTCGACGCCGACCGCGCCCGTCATTGCAGAGAAGCCGACGTCGGGGGTACCGCTCAAGCCACCCGTAGCAAAGGCCGAAAAGTCCTCAGCCGACGCAAAGGCCAACGCCCGGACGACGGCGCGTAACACGCCGAAGGCCGGCGGTGCCGCCGCGGCGCCTACCTGTGCCGCCGCTGCAGCGGCCGCCGACTGGACCGCAGCCGCGTCGGCGTGCGCGACGGAAGCGGCCGGCGGCAACGTTGGCGCGCAACGCATACTCGCCTCGATGTACAACAGCGGCAACGGCGTCACCGCCGATCCGGCGCAGGCAGTATCGTGGTACCGGCGCGCGGCCGCGTCAAACGACCCCGAATCCGAGTTCCTGCTGTCCGAGATGATCGACGCCGGCCGTGGCACCCCGTCGAACCCGGCGGAGTCGGCGGTGCACCTGCGGTTGGCCGCCGGCGCAGGATTGCTCCGCGCCCAACAGCGCCTGGCGCTCCGCCTCGAGGGTGGGAACGGCGTCAAGAAGGATGAGGCGGAGGCGGCGGTATGGTTTCGCCGCGCCGCCGAGCGCGGCGACATGCTGTCCCAGCAAAAGCTCGGCGAATTTCTGGCCCGCGGCCGCGGCGTATCAAAGAACGAGACCGAAGCGCTCGACTGGTACGCCAAGGCGGCCACGCAGGGATCGAGCGTCGCCGCGTGGCAATTGTCTCAGATGTATTTCAAGGGACGCGGGACGGAGCGCAGTGATTCCGCCGGGCTGATGTGGCTCAGGAAAGCCGCGGCGCTCAATCACCCCGACGCAGTCAAGGAACTGAAGAAGCGCACGTCGTAAAGCGAACCCCTGCCAGTGAAAAAGCGGAGCCATCACCGGCTCCGCTTTCCACGTCCGCCCGGTCGCCCCCGGCCCCCGCCGGGTCCGCGCCTGTTGCCGCCGCCCCCCCCGCCCCCGCCCCCGTTCCGCCCTCCTGGCCCACCGCGCTGGTGGCGCTGCCGATAGCGGTCTCCCCCTCTGCCCCCAGCTTGATCGTTCTCCTCGTGCGCGGGCTGGCGCTGCAGCAATGCCTGCAGTTCTCCCAGGGTGTTCGCGAGCAGCGGCGCGTGCGCGCCGCGCCGCGCCCCGAAAACCAGCGGCCGGTCGAGCGGCGGCAGGTCACCCTGGCGGACTCGCCTGGCCTGCCCCTCACGAAGCGTGAGCCGCACCACGGGCTCGGATCCACGGAGCTCGTAGTGCAATGGCACTGCGTCGCCCTTCAGGTGGATGCTATCGGGGAGTGCATCGAGCCGCTCCGCAGTCGCTTCGTTGACCAGCTCATCCGGATCGATCGTAATGCGGCTCCGGATGAACCGCTCCCAGCCGTCCACGCCCTCGGCTTCGAGCTGCGCTCGCACGCGCTGCCGAAGTGCATCCGGCGCGATGTCCGGGATGGTACCGCCGGAACGCCGCCACCATTCGTCGAGTCGCTCGAGCGCGCGGCGGAGGCGGCTCTGATCGGGATGCACCGTCTCGCCTTCAATCAGCGCCGACGCGAGCGCACCCAGCGCCGCCGAATGGAGCGCCTCGGGAATCCGGCCTTCGACCGCCTGCGCGTCAGCCTCGAGCTCGAAGCCGAAATACGTGAGCGTACGCGACACGGTCACGCGCTGATGTTTCCGCGGGCCGCCTACCGAAAGGTGCGGTGGTCCCCACTGCGCGTACTCGCGAATGAGATCATAGCCCAGAGTCGTGCCTTCGATCGCGGCGCGCGGCGTGCCGGAGCGGTCGGCGAAGAAGCGGAGCGTCCCCGCCACCGCACCCCAGCTTCCTGCCACCGAGGTCTTCGAGATCCGCG
>JBDTQV010000307.1:0-3165 GCA_039932015.1 Gemmatimonadota bacterium
GACGGCGCCTACCGTTCGCGGATTGGCTACATGCCCCAGATTGCGCGCTTTCCCGAGAACCTGTCCGCCCGGAGCCTGCTCGCCCTGCTGGTCGAGCTGCGCGGCAGTCACGCCGACCGGGACGATGGGCTGGTCGGGGCGCTGGGGCTCGAGCGCCAGCTGGACCAACCGCTCCGGACGCTGTCGGGCGGGACCCGCCAGAAGGTGAACGCCGCGATGGCGTTCCTCTTCGCGCCCGAGCTGCTGATCCTGGATGAGCCGACGGCGGGCCTCGATCCGATCTCAAGCGGGATTCTCAAGGACAAGATCGCCGCGGCGCGCGCCGCCGGGCGCACGGTGATCATCGCGTCGCACGTCATGAGCGAGCTGGAGGAGCTGGCGGACGACGTCGCGGTGCTGCTCGACGGCAAGCTGCGGTTCGGCGGCCCGGTGCAGGAGCTGAAGCGGAGCACCCGCCAGCCGACGCTCGAGCGCGCCATCGCTCACCTGATGATCCGGGAGCTCGCCGCGTGAGCGCGGAGCCGCGGGCAGCGGCGCGGATCGCCGGCTACCAGATGCGCGACGTGGCGCGGAGCCGCTGGGTGCTGGCGTACGCGCTCTTCTTTCTGCTGCTGACCTATGCGCTGTTCCGGTTCGGCGGGGGCGGCAGCCGAGCGCTGCTGAGCCTGGTCGACATCATCCTCTTCATCGTGCCGCTGGTGACGATCGTCTTCGGCACAATGTACCTGTACCACGCCCGTGAATTCACCGAGCTGATTCTGGCGCAGCCGGTGCGCCGCCGCACCGTCTTCGCGGGGCTCTATGTCGGCCTCGTCGTGCCGCTGGCCGGGAGCTTCGTCGCAGGCACGGGATTGCCGTTCCTGTTCTACGGCACCGCGGGCGACGGCGGGACGCTCGCCGTGGTCCTCGGCACCGGCGTGCTGCTCACCCTCGTCTTCGGCGCGCTCGCGCTGCTCATCGCCATTCGAGCGGATGACCGGCTCAAGGGGCTTGGCGTCGCCATCGGCGTCTGGCTGCTGGCGGCGGTGGTCTATGACGGGCTCGTGCTGCTGGCCGCCTCGGTATTCGCTGATTACCCGCTGGAACGGCCGCTGCTGGCCGCGATGTTGGTGAATCCCGTCGACCTGGCCCGCGTCGTTCTGTTGCTGCGCTTCGACGTCGCGGCGCTGCTGGGCTACACCGGCGCCGCCTTCGCCCATTTGTTCGGCGGCACCCGGGGCACGCTCGTCGCGGCAGCCGCGCTGCTTCTGTGGGTCGCGGCGCCGCTGGCGCTGGCGGCTCGCTCGTTTTCCAGGAAAGACTTCTAGCCGTGTCTCACTCGAAGAAAAGGATTGATATGCCGTCGCGATTCACCGCCCCACGCCGCCTGCTGGCGACCGTCGTCGTCTCGCTACTCGCCGTCGCCGCGTGCGGCGGAAAGGACAAGGCCGCCGGCGACCGCAGCGAGGAGCAGCACGAGGCGAAGTCCGGGGCGCCGGCCGCCAGCGGCCGGGTGATCGCCATCAACGTGACCACCGACGAGAAGGGCAACTATTTCGCGCCCAGCGAGATCGAGGCGAAGCGGGGAGACATCCTGCGGTTCACGCTCGTCACCGGCGTGCACAACGTGAACTTCCTTCCCGATTCGAACGTCGGAAAGAGCGGGCTGCCGCCCGCGAGCGATCTGCTGCAGCTGCCCGGACAGACGCTCGACGTTCCGGTGACGTTTGCCGGCGGGACCTACTACTTCCAGTGTGATCCCCATGCCGCGCTGGGCATGAAGGGTCACCTCAAGGTGGACGACTAGCCGGCCAGGTAGTCCAGTACGTCGCCGGCCGAATAACTGACCCGGCCACGCAGGAACTCGCGCAACAGGGTGAGATCATCACCGCTGGTGAGGAGGACGGGCTCGGCGCGCCCGTCCTCCCGCAGCTGGGCATGCCCGACGTTGGCGACCAGCGCGTTACAGAGACAGCGGCGGCCGACGGTGTCCTCGAGCGCGCCACCCTTCTGCACGTACGCGTCGACCGGCTCGGCGGGACAGCGGTAGCCGATGCGGCCGTCGGGCTGCTCGTAGGGGACGCGCAGTCCGCCGATGTCGCAGACGCGCCGGCGGGGCTCCGCGGCCATGGCCGGATCGGCCGGCCACCGCACCACCTTGAACGGGTAGCCCGTGGGCGACGCACGCGGGTCGGTGAACACCTCGACCTCGCCGCGGGCCGCGTGCTCCAGCACCGAGCGCTTTAGCGTCTCGGTCAGTCCTGATTCATCGGTGTAGGCAAAGAGCGTCCCGACCTGGATGCCGGCCGCGCCGGCCGCACGCGCCGCGCGCAACGCCCCGGGAGACCCGGTACCGCCCGCGAGCCAGAACGGCACCCCCAGCTCACGCAGCTTCGCCAGGTCAACCAGGTCACGCTCACCGTAGGTCGGCTCGCCGCGCTCGTTCAGCGGCGCGGAGCCGCGCGGCGGGGCGTTGTGGCCACCGGCAGTTGGACCCTCGACCACGAAGCCGTCCACGCGGCCGCTTGCCTTCCGCGCCAGCATCGTCGCGAGCGAGTTGCTCGCAATGATGGCCAGAAACGCCGGCCGGCGGAGCGGCGGGGGCGGGTCGAGGTGATCCGCGGGATCAAACGTCACCCGCTCCTCCCGTCCGTCGCGGAGGCCATCGACCTCGAGCCGGAGCGAGGTGGCTCGGCCTTCGGCAAAGGCGTCGAGCACGCCCGGAATCTCTCGCGGGATACCGGCGCCCATGAGCACGTACCCGACATCCGCCAGCATCGCGCCGTAAAGCGCCGCGAGGTTCGGGAGCTGCACCTTCGTCAGCAGGTTGATGCCAACCGGCGCGGCATGTCCCTCGCGAGCGAGCCAGACCTCGACAAAATTCGCGAGGATGGTGATCCGCACGCGCGCCACCGATGCGTCCTTCCGGTACATGGGAAGCATCCGGTACGGCGTGCTCGCTGGCCGGCCCGCCGGGCGATAGAACTTGCCGAGGACGTCAGCGGCGACCTCGGGCAGCGGGAACCGCTCCATGGCGCGTCGCATGTGCCCGCCCTCATCACCGTCCTGGAGGCGGCGGACGAGCAGTGTCTCGACGGCGGTTCCGGATACGACGCCCAGCTGTCCTCGCCGAGCCACCGCGTTGGCCAGGCGCCAGCTGGAGACCCCGACTCCCATCCCGCCCTG
>JBDTQV010000308.1:0-3165 GCA_039932015.1 Gemmatimonadota bacterium
ACGGTCGGTGGGGTGTCAGGCATGGGGCTCCCGGAGGGGGTGGGGAGCACCCAAGTTATCGCGACATCCGAGCGTTGGCGAGGAGGGAGCGCTGCCCGCGAGGCGCGGCACTGCGCTCCGGGCGCGGAACGATCCGCGCCCGGTGACAAGCTCTGCCTACTGCAGCACCATGCCAAAGTCGATCGAATCGATGAGCACGAAAGTCAGGTCGTTCGACAGCTCGAGGTGGTACGTTGCCGGCCCGGTTACGAGCGGCGCTGTGGGCGTAATCGTGAACTGGAACGTGAATTGACAGGTGCCCCTCGGCAGTACACCGAGCGCGGCGCCCGGACACTGCAGTACGGTTCCGCCGGCGCCTTGGCTGGCGCCGCCCGCCTGCTGGATGTATCCCTGCACGCCAAGATCCGTCTGCTCCTTCTTCCTGTTCGTGATCGTGACGGTGAAACTGCCCTGATTCTCCGAGTTCATCACCAGCGTCGCCGGCGAAACGGTCAGGCCGGTCAGGCTGACGTTGCTGCGCGGCTGTGGCCGGGCCGCGGCCACGACGTATTCCGCACCGCCCGGACCTGTGGCCGGATCGCCGGAGCAGGCACCGAGCACAAGAACGGAAACCAGGGAAAACGGTACTACTCGAAACGAGATGCGTCGTAGCAAGTGAGCCTCCTGCCGGGAACCGGCGAGTGAGCGTGTGGGGCCGAGATCCATCCATAACTGAATCGGAATTCGCTCCGGAAACCCGACACGGGCGACTCGTCCGTTTCCCTCGTCGGCCGCAACGTCCGCATCAGCGACCCTATTGCCACGTCGCTTCGCTCCTCGCAACGACGGGTGAACTGGACCGGAACCGGCGCCGCACGTATTATCCTCTCGGCGACCCGTCGCCCGTCCCGTCGTCTATTCCACATAGAGGTCACCTGACCACTCCCGCCGGATCCCCACCGGCTGCACTCGCCGCCGCACTCGCCGGCGCCTACACGATCGAGCGCGAGCTCGGCCGCGGCGGCATGGCCACCGTGTACCTCGCGCACGACGTCCGCCACGATCGCTCCGTCGCGCTCAAGGTGCTGCATCCGGAGCTGGCCCACGCGCTCGGCCCCGAGCGCTTCCAGCGCGAGATCCGGCTCGCCGCGCGGCTCCAGCATCCGCACATCCTCTCGGTCTACGACTCCGGCGAAACGGCGGGCCAGCTCTGGTTCACCATGCCGTTCGTCGAGGGCGAATCGCTGCGGGACCGGCTCAATCGCGAGAAGCAGCTCCCCCTGGGCGACGCACTCCGCATTGCGCGCGAGTCCGCCGAGGCGCTCGACTACGCGCACCGGCACGGCGTGGTGCACCGCGACATCAAGCCCGAGAACATGCTGCTGTCGGAGTCGCACGCGCTGATCGCCGATTTCGGCATTGCGCGGGCACTCACGGCGGCGTCCGGCGGCCGGGACGAGCACCTCACCGAGACCGGCACCTCCATCGGCACCGCGGCGTACATGAGTCCCGAGCAGGCCGCGGGCGAGCGCGAGCTCGATGCCCGGAGCGACATCTACAGTCTCGCCACCGTGCTCTACGAGATGCTCGCGGGCCAGACGCCGTTCACCGCCGCGACGCCGCAGGCGATGATCGCGCGGCGGTTCACCGAGTCGCCCAAGCCGCTCAACGAGATCCGCGACAGCGTACCCGTGGGTATCGCGCAGGTGGTGCAGAAGGGTCTGGCCCGCACACCGGCCGACCGCTATACCACTGCCGCCGACTTTGGCCGCGCACTCGCGCCGGTCGAGACGACAGCGGCACTGGCAGCGGCGCCACAGGCCGCGGCGCCGGCCGGCCGCGCTCGCCGGCGCGCACCGGTCGCCCTCGTCACGCTCGTCATCGGCTTCGCCGTTGGGCTCGGCGTGCTCTTCGCCTGGCGGCGCGACCACGGGTCGGAGACGGGCGGCGCGCGCCGGCTCGCCGTGCTCCCGTTCGAGAACCAGGGCGCCGCGGGCGACGACTACTTCGCCGACGGGCTCACCGAGGAAGTGCGCAGCAAGCTCACCGCGCTCCACGGCCTGCAGGTCACCGCCACCAACAGCTCGGAACAGTACCGGAAGAGCAGCAAGACGCTGGCGCAGATCGCGTCGGAGCTCGGCGTCGACTACCTGCTGGTGGGCAAGGTGCGGTGGGAGAAGCGCGCCGACGGCACCAGCCGGGTGCGGGTGAGCCCCGAGCTGATCGACGTGGCATCGGGCGCGGCGAAGTGGCACGAGCCGTTCGACGCGGCGCTCACCGATGTGTTCCAGGTGCAGTCGGAGATCGCGTCGCAGGTGGCGAGCAAGCTCGACGTGGCGCTCACCGACAGCGCGAAGACCCGGCTCGAGGCTCGGCCGACGGAGAACGTGGCGGCGTACGACGCCTATCTGCGAGGCGGCGGCCCGGGGAGCGATCCCGCAGCACTGCGCGCGAAGATCGCGCTGCTCGAGCAGGCGGTGGCGCTCGATCCGGCGTTCGCCAAGGCGTGGGCGCGCCTCGCCAGCAATTATCTCGCGCTCTATCAGAACTCGGTCCCGACCCGCGAGATCGCGCAGTCGGCGCGCCACGCGGCCGACCGCGCGATCGCCCTCGCACCCGGCGACGCGGCCGGCTACTTCGCGCTTGCGGGTTACTTCCGTGCCGTGAACCCGCAACCCGATTCCGCGCGGGCGGCGTTCGAAACCGCGTTCCGTCTGGCACCCGACGATCTCAACGCGTTGGCGACGCGTGTCGTGCTCGACGCGAGCCGCGGCGCGTGGGATTCGGCGCTCGTGCGTACCGATGCCGTGCTCGCACGCGACCCTCGCGTGGCCGGCCGGTGGCAATTCAAGGCGCAGCTCCTCACGCGGCTGCATCGGTATCCGGAGGCGCGCGCTGCCGCCGATCGCGCCCTGCAGCTCGCCCCCGGCGACCTGCAGACGATCGAGTACAGGGCCCTGGTCGAGCTGATGGCGGGCGACCTGCCGGCAGCGCAGGCCGTGCTCCGCCGCCCAGGCGCAAATCCGGCGGCGCTGGCCGCCTACATGGCGACCTACAACGATCTGTACTGGGCCCTCCCCGAAGCCGATCAAGACCTGGTGCTCCGCTTCGGCCCCGCGTCGTTCGACAACGATCGCGCCACCTGGGCCACGGTGCGTGCGGAGATCTACGCCATGCGGGGCGATG
>JBDTQV010000309.1:0-3130 GCA_039932015.1 Gemmatimonadota bacterium
CACCCGAGCATTGGAGCGACATCACGTCGCTCCTGCTCGTGATCGAGGTCGTCTCCCCGCGTTCGGCACGCTACGACCGGAGCGTCAAACGGTTCTGCTACCAGCGCGCCGGCGTGCCCGACTACTGGACCGTCGATCTCGACGCAAGGCTGGTCGAGCGCTGGACGCCGGCCGACACCCGGCCCGAGATCGTCACCAGCGCGTTCAGGTGGCAGCCGGATGGAGCACCCGTCGGGCTCGACATCGACCTGGGCCGTGTTCCAGGAGGCGACCGGGGAATAGGGAATACGTCCGGCAGGGAATCATCATAGCCCTGCACGACGCGCGTGCGGCGTGATGCATTGCAACGAGACGTAACCACGCGGAGCGGGCCGAGGCCCGCGACAAGTCCAGAGGTGTGAATATTGTATACCTAATTAGTATACAGCATGCCGATCCCTTCAGCCGCCGACCCCGATTCGCCGTATGCACGGCTTCTGCACCTCATCGTCCGCGGTCGTCTGTCCCCCGGTACACCGCTCACCGAAGCCGTCCTGGCCCGGCGCCTTGGCGTCAGCCGCACGCCCGTCCGCGAAGCGCTCCACCGCCTGGAACACGACCGGCTCGCAATTCCGGCTGGTGGCGGTGACCGGCTGCGCCTCATGGTTGCACCGCTCTCGGCCGCTGAGGTGTCCGAAGTGTACGCCGCTGCCGGCGCACTCGAGGGGGTCGCCGCCCGGAACGTCACGAGCCTGGGCCAGAAGGACCGCGAGGCGCTCGCCAAGCGCCTGGCGTCGCACGACGCCGCGTTTCGCCGCGCCGCTCGCGCCGCCACGCTCGACTGGGACGTGCTGTTCGACACGCACGACGCGTTTCATCGAGAGCTTCAGGATGCGGCCGCCGGAGTCCGCATCCGCGCGCTGCTCGACGAGCTGAGGCCGCAGGTCGATCGGTATGAATGGTTGTTCGCTCCGCTCACCGGACCGGACTTCACAGGCACGTACGCCGAGCACGGTGCGATCGTCCGCGCCGTGCGCGGCGGATCGGTCGCTGATGTCGAACGCGCAGTCCGCGCAAACTGGTTCAACGGCGGCGCGCGACTCGCCGCCGTCATTCGCACATCGGACACCTTGCTGCTGACCGGATCAGCGTGGAGCGCGGCGTGATCATCTCTCTCGGCATGACTCTTCTTCTATCGTTCTCCATGCGGACGGCCGCCGACACCACGCGGCCGCCACCGAAGCCCACGGATGCGCTGGCGGCGATCGTCACCGCCTTCGCGTCGCACGACGCGGTTCTCCTCGGCGAGTCGCACTACAGCATCGCAGAGCATCGCTTCATTCACCGCCTGCTGCACGACCGGCGGCTGCTGGCCGGTGTCAACGACATCGCCGTCGAGTTCGCGAATTCGCGGTATCAGCCACTGATCGACCGCTACATTTCCGGCGAGCGCGTGCCCGGCGATTCCCTGCGCCAGATCTGGGAGAACACGATCGTCCTCACGGCGTGGGAGTATCCGATGTACGCCAATTTCTTCGTCACGATGCGCGCGATCAACGCGACGCTGCCGCGAGCGAAGCGCCTGCGGGTGCTCGCCCTCGATCCGCCGATTCCATGGGATTCCGTTCGCTCGACCGAAGACATTCCGCGCAAATGGGGGTATCGTGGCCCGGCGTGGTTCGAGGTGCTGGAGCGCGAGGTGTTCAACAAGCACCGGAAGGTGCTCGTCATCTGCGGCGGTGTACACATACTCCGCGCCGATCCAAAATCGGGCGGCGAGCCGACACCGATGGACCGCGCGGGGCTCGGGGACGCACTCGAGCAGCGCTACCCCGGACGGTCGTACGCGGTGTATCCGATCATCGGACGCGGCGGCGCCGGCGAGATGGTGCGGGACTGGCCGGTGAATTCGCTTGCCGACATTCACGGGACGACCCTCGGCGCCCGCAATTCGCACATCCTGCTGCCGGGAAACGTCGTCGTATTCAGGATGGTCGACGGGAAGCGCGTGACTCGACAGCTCACCGACGCCGACTTCCCTCCGATGGAGCGAATGGTCGACGCACTCGTCTACTTTGGCCCGGACACGTCGGTGGCGAAGCGCGTCATCTCATCATACCGAAGCCCAGAGTACGTCGCCGAACTGCACCGGCGATCGGCGATCGTCCAGCCGATGTTCGGCCAGGATCTGGACCCGATGATCGATTCGCTCGCCGCTGAGGCGTGCGCGAAGAAGTGCGCGCGGAAGAAATAGCTGGAGAGGTACACGGCTCCTGATAGAGACCGAATTCATTACCCACCGGATCGGCGAAGATGGCGAACGCTCCCATCCCTGCGCCGATCTCGGTGTGCGGCGCCAGTATGCGACCACGGGCGGCCTGGATACGCGCGAGGCCAACGATGCGCTCATGATGGAGGGCGTCATCTCGTGATATGTGACGTGAACCCAGACGAAGCGGAGAGTCTCGAGCGCGAGCACGGCGGCGGCCGGCACCGTGAGCTTGGGATGCCAGTGGAAGGCCGATGGAAGGATGAGGCCGACGACGCAGATGAGCTCGAGGGCGCCGAGCGCCTGCAGGACCCAGAGCACGGTGTTTATAGCGTTCGTGCTTGAGCGGTTTCCATCGGGCAGGTCGCGAGATCAGGCAGGAACGTAGGTCAACCGGATTACATCCTCGGCCATTCGATCATTGGCCACGAGGCGGAGCGGCGGCCGGGGTCCGGCGAAATACGGCTTGCCGTGACCAACCACCACGGGGTGCAGGTAGATGCGATACTCATCGATCAGGCCGAGTTCGGTGAGGCTGTGCGCCAAGGCCGGGCCGGCGACTTCGATCTCCCCATCATGCGCGTCCTTCACCTCGCGGATCGCGCGCTCCAGATCACCCGCAACGAGCGTGGCGTTGGGGCCGACCGACTTGAGCGAGCGCGAGACGACCCATTTGGGCACCTTCCGCCACGCCGCCGCGAAGGCGTGTTCCGATGCATCCCACTCGGGTTGATCGTCGTCCCAGTAACGCATTACTTCATACATCACGCGGCCGTACACCGCGCCCGTCTGCCCCGCGACCTCCTCGATGAAGTGGCGGAAGAGCGTGGGGCCTGGCGCGAAGGCCGTGTGGTCGATGTAGCCGTCGAGGGACTGGTTCAT
>JBDTQV010000310.1:0-3123 GCA_039932015.1 Gemmatimonadota bacterium
TACGCGCGCCACATCTCCTCCTGGAACTCGAATGGCGCCCAGCCATGCTCGGCGAACCAGCCGTGAATCGCGGCAGCGGGATCGAGCAGAGCTAGCTCACGCGCGTGGCGTCGCGCGCGCGCCTTGGCAGGCGCACGCGCTCTCGCGCTGGCGGTGCGGCGACCGTCATCCTCGACCGGCTGGTTCGCGGCTGTGCTTGCCGCCGCGGCCTTTGCACGCGCGGCGCGCGCTCGCCGCAGCTCCTTTGCGAGGGATGATCCGCCCGCCGGCGGCTCGCCGGCCTCGCGCGGGGTCTCGAGGTCGACGAACGGCGTGCCCGGACGAACCGGCCGGCCCAGTGAATAACCGGACGGCGACATGCCGGCGCTCGCGATATCGTCGTCGCGGCGGCTCATCCGCCGGCCGGCGCGTCGGTAGAAATCAACGCGCGCACCCGATCGAGGGTATCGGCGTCGGAGGCGGACTTGTCGGTGCGCCACCGCGCCATTCGCGGAAAGCGCACTGCGACACCGCTCTTGTGCCGGGTCGAGAGCTGGATACCCTCGAAGGCCAGCTCGAATACCAGGTCCGGCCGCACGACGCGCACCGGTCCGAACTTCTCTAGCGTGTTGCGTCGAACGAATGCGTCCACCCGGCGAATCTCCTCGTCCGTCAGTCCCGAGTAGGCCTTTGCGAACGGGACCAGCCGGTCCCCGTCCCACACACCAAACGTATAGTCGGTAAACAACCCGGCGCGCCGGCCGGTGCCGGGCTGCGCGTAGATCAGCACGGCATCGACCGATAGCGGGTCGACTTTCCATTTCCACCAGTCGCCCCGCCGGCGGCCCACACCATAGGCCGACGATGCGCGCTTCAGCATGAGGCCTTCGGCCCCGCGTTGTCGCGCCTCGCCTCGCGCGGCGGTCAGGCTTTCCCACGCCGATGCGTCGACAATTGGCGACAGCCGGATGCTCGCGCCCGTCGGAAGCGACGCCACGAGGTGCGCCAGGCGTGCTCGGCGTTCGGCGAGGGGCAGCGCGCGAAGGTCCTGGCCGGCCTCCTCGAGCAGATCGTACGCTACGAGGACGATCGGTACTTCCGCGAGAATCTTCCGCCCCAGCGTCTTCCGCCCGATGCGACGCTGCATCTGGGCGAATGGCAGCGGTGCGTCGCCGACCCACGGGAGAAGCTCACCGTCCAACACCGTACCCTGCGGCAGGAACGCCGCGATTTCCTCGATCTCGGGAAACCGCCCGTTCAGCAGGTCCTCGCCTCGCGACCAGAGAAACGTCTGATTGGCGCGACGGATCAGTTGGGCCCTGATCCCGTCCCACTTCCACTCCGCCTGCCACTCAGCGCGATCTCCCAGGAGCGACGGTTCGTGCTCCAGCGCATGTGCGAGGAAAAATGGGTACGGCCGGCTCCAGTCCGCATCGCGCGTGTCGTGCGCTAGCAGGCGCGCGTAGAAATCCGGCGTCGGCTCCCACGCGCCCATGAGGCGATGCGCAATCACTTCTTCCGAGAGCCCGCTCACTGCGGCGAGCGCGCGTACCACGAGTCGCTGTGATGCGCCTACGCGGAATGCTCCAGTGATCAATTTGTTCCAGACATATCGCTCGCGCTCACCGAGCTCGCCCCAGATATCGAAGAGCGCGGCGCGCTGCTCGGCTGGATCGAGATCCCTGAGTGTGAGCAGGCGCTGCTCCACCCACCACGCCAGCGAGCGGTCTGTCCCGGCGCCGCCCTCCGGCAGGAGAAGCCCAATCGTCTCGGCGAGATCGCCCACCGCCTGGTAGCATTCATCGAAGAGCCAATCCGGGATGCCGGCGGCTTCGGCCGCCCACACGCGCAGGTTGCCGGAGCGAATGAGACGCTTGGGCCGGCGTCCGCTGAGAAAGTGCACCGCCCACGCGGTGTCGTCCGGCGGTGCGTCACGAAAGTAACTCACGAGCGCCGCCACTTTTTCGTTCGTCGCCGTGGTTTCGTCGAGCGCGGTGTACAGCGCGGCGAATGCCTTCACTCGGCGAGCTCCGCGTCACTCGTGGGAGCATCCGCAGAGGGCACGTCGTCGCGCTCGCCCTCGAAACGGGTCGCGACCGCCTGCGCATCAAGTCCGTGCTCGCGCAGCCAGCGTACCACAGGACCGGTGAACCCGTGCGTCACCCACACGCGTTCCGCACCGCTCGACGCAATCGCCGCCAGTAGCTGCGGCCAGTCGACGTGATCGGACAGCGTGAAGCCGCGATCCAGCGAGCGCCGCCGCCGTGCACCGCGCACTCGCATCCAGCCTGACGCGAAGGCATTCGACGACGGTGCAAATCGCCGGGGCCACGTGCTGCCATCGGCGGAAGGGGGCGCGATCACGATTGCTCCACGGCGCGACTCGCGCGTCTCGGCGAGGCGTGCGTACAGCGTGGGCGGAAGCGCGATTCCTTCGGCGCGGTACGCCGCCGTCATCCGCTCCACCGCGCCGTGCGTGAGGATGGGACCGATGCCGGGATCGAGTCCCGCGATCAGGCGTTGCGCCTTGCCCAGGGCGTAGCCGTAGAGCAGGCTGGTTCGGCCCGTGGCCGCGTTCGCGCGCCACCAGGCGTTCACCTCGGCGAGCACGTCCGCCTGAGCCGGCCAGCGATATACCGGCAGGCCGAACGTCGATTCGGTAATGAACGTGTGGCACCGCACGGTTTCGAACGGGGTGCACGTAGGATCCGGGTCGGTCTTGTAGTCGCCGGACACGACCCAGACCTCGCCGTGGTGCTCGACGCGCACCTGCGACGACCCCAGAATGTGGCCCGCCGGGTGAAGCGACACGCGGACGCCGTTGAACTGGACGGTTTCGCCATAGGGAACAGCCGCCACGCTGCCACTCGCTCCGACGCGAATTTCCAGTACGCCCCGGCCCGGCTCGGCCGTCAGATAGTGCTGGCAGCCCCACGTCGCATGATCGCCATGGGCGTGCGTAATCACGGCGCGCTCGACGGGCGCCCACGGGTCGACATGGAAATCGCCGGCCTCGCAATAGAGGCCGCGATCGGTCAGTCGGAGCAGGGTCACGGCGTGCGAAGGTTGTGCATGAGGTATAATCTCCCTGGACGGGCGCGTGCCGGCAGTGACGTGGGGTACCGCGCTTCTGCGACGGCCGCC
>JBDTQV010000311.1:0-3120 GCA_039932015.1 Gemmatimonadota bacterium
CGCATTCTCTTCGATCCGATCCCGCGGGCACTCCCCAACGCATCGCTCGAGTGGAGCGACTACGCGCTCCGCGATCCGGAGCGGCTGCTCTTCGTCATCAACCGGCTGGCGGGCTCCGTGTGCGGCGCACTGCACGCGCTGGGACAGGGCGCCCGCGCCTTCACGCTCACCTTTGCGCTCGAGCGCGGCGAGCCGGTGGCGCAGCCGTTTCATCCTTCGCGTGCGGGCGCGGACCAGCGCACCTGGATGCGCCTCATTCGCGATGCGCTCGAGCGGGTGCGGCTGCCGGCGGGCGTCGTCGGTGTCGCCCTCCGCGTGGATGCGGCCGGCACGTCCGAGAGCGTGCAGGGCGACGTGCTCGATCGCGGCTTTGCATCCGCCGGCGCCGCGGCCGAGGCGCTCGCGGCAATTCTCGATCGCGACGCGGTGATCGTGACGCCGGTGAACTCGCGTCATTCGCTGCCGCGGCGCCGCACGACTTGGGTCGAGCAGCAGCCGTCGCTCGTGTGGGCCCGCCCGCAGTTGGGCCCGGGTGACACCGAGCCCGCGCTCGCGCTCCATCTGCTGCCCGAGCCGGAGCTGGTCGAGGCCGAGACGGCTGATCGCGAAGGTTTTGCGGCGCCGCTCCGCTACTGCACGCACGAGCGCGGTGGCGAAGTGTGGCACGAGCTCGTCGCGGCGTCCGGTCCGGACTGTCTCTCGGGCGGGCGCTGGGATGCGGCGTATGCGTATGAGGTGTACTGCTGCGTTCGCGCGGATGGCGAGCTGGTGCAGCTCTGCCGGGACGCGCGGCACGATCGGTGGGAAGTGCACGGGATCTGGCGATGAGGTTCGATAACATTCGCGCGATGACCTTCGTTCGGTGACCTTCGTCGAGTTGCGCGCGCACAGCGCATTCTCGTTCGGTGACGGCGCGATGAGTCCCGAGTCGCTGGTTCATCGCGCCGCGGAGCTGGGCTACTCCGCCGTTGGGCTTACCGATGCCGCAGATTTGGGCGGCATTCCCCGCTTCATCACCGAAGCCGGCCGGAAGAATCTGAAGCCCATTGTGGGCGCCGAGCTCGAGGTGGACGGCTGTCCGCTGGCGCTGCTGGTGCGGAGCCGGGAGGGATACCGGAATCTCGCGGCCCTCGTCACGCGCGCCCGCGTCGCCGATCTCGACACCTGGCATCCCGACCGGCCGCACGTGCCGCGCGGGCGGCCGGGCGTCACATGGACCGACGTGGCCGAGCGGAGCGGCGGGCTGCATCTCCTCACCGGCCCGGGCTCGAGCCGGCTCGCTGCACTCATGCGCGTCAACAATCTCTACGACGCCGAGCAGCATCTCGCGCGCTGTCGCGATGCATTCGGCGAACATGTCACCATCGAAGTGCAGCGCCATCAGGCGGGACGGCACGAAGCGGCGCTCGCCGATGCGCTGATCGAGCTCGCCGGGCGCGAGCGGATGCCGTGGGTCGTCACCCAAAATCCACGCTATCTCGACGACCGCGGCCGCCTGGTGCACGACATGCTCACCGCACTCCGCGCCAATCTCACACTCGACGAAGCGGCGCACGCCGGTGCTCTCCTGCCGAACGGCCGCTGGCGCTTGCTCGCGCCCGAGGAGATGGCGCGCCTCTGGGCGCGACAGCCTGCCGGAATCGAGGAGAGTGAGCACCTCGCCGCGGGCTGCAATTTCGACGTCGAGTGGATGCGTCCCGCGCTGCCGGATTTCTCGCCGCCGGCGGACGAGCACGGCCGTGCATACACCGGCTCGCTCGACGATTTCCTCCGCGAGCAGGTCTACGCCGGCGCGCATGTGCGCTGGGGCCACGCGCTCTCGAGCGAGCAGTGCCGCCAGATCGATCACGAGCTCGGTGTCATCTCCCGGCTCCGCTTTGCCGGTTTCTTTCTCGTGATCTGGGACGCGGTGCGCCACGCGCGCTCGCTCGGCATTCTCTGTCAGGGGCGCGGGAGCGCCGCCAACTCGGCCGTCGCCTACTGTCTCGACGTGACGGCGGTGGATCCGATCGCCAACGGCTTGTTGTTCGAACGATTTTTGTCGGAAGGGCGGCTCGACGGCAACACCGAAGCGCCCGACATCGACGTGGACATCGAGCACGATCGCCGCGAGGAAGTGCTCGACTATGTCTACGCCAAGTGGCACCGCTCCCAGGCGGCGATCACCTGCACGGTGCAGCACTACCGCGCGCCGAATGCGTTACTCGATGCGATGCGCGCGCTGGGGTTTCCTGTGGACCTCGCGCACGCGCTCTCGAAGCGAATGCATCACGCGGAGCCGGCGGATGGCGCGGAGCTGCTCAGGCAGGGACTCGCGGCGCAGTTCGGACTGGCGCTGGACGATCCGCGCGGTCGCACGCTCCTGGCACTCATGCGGGGGTGCGAAGGTCTGCCGCGTATACGTTCGACGCACGTGGGCGGCTTCGTGCTCTCGGCCGAGCCGCTGGGAAACTGTCTGCCCATCGAGCCGACGGCGATGGGCCGGACCATCGTGCAGTTCGACAAGGACGATCTCGACCAGCTCGGCATTCCCAAGTTCGATTTTCTGGGACTCGGTGCGCTCGCGATGGTACGGCGCGCGTTCGACGCGATCGAGCGGCGCACCGGTACCAGGCACGAGCTGTACAGTCTGCCGTACGAGGACGCGCCGACATACGAGCTCGTCGCCCGGGGAGATACGGTGGGCACTTTCCAGATCGAGTCGCGCGCGCAGATCGCGTCGCTGGTGCACACGCGGCCCGAGCTGCTCTACGACATCGTCGTGCAGGTGGCGCTCATCCGTCCGGGGCCGATCCAGGCGGGGTTTGTCCATCCCTATACCCGGCGGCGCCGTGGGCAGGAGGAGCCGGACTATATAGATGAAAGCCTGCGCCCCATTCTCGAGCCGATTCTGAAGCGCACGTACGGCATTCCGATCTTCCAGGAGCAGGCGATGGCCATCGCCATGCAGCTGGGCCACTACAGCGCGGCGGAGGCCGACGGATTACGGCGCACGATGGGACACCAGCGCAAGCGAAAACGGCTGATGGCCGAGCTCGCGAAGCTCGAGGCGGCGATCACGGCGCAGGGCATCGCGCCGCCGATCGCGGCAAAGGTGGTGCAGTATCTCGAGAGCTTCGG
>JBDTQV010000312.1:0-3112 GCA_039932015.1 Gemmatimonadota bacterium
GCGCCGCGCACGACGTTTCATCGGACATCGAACTGATTCCGATCCAGAAGCTCGCCGACGCCTACGATCGCACCGTGAAGGGCGATGTGCGTTACCGGTTCGTCATCGACATGAAGTCGCTCTAGCGCGTCAGCAGCACCGACAAGCAAACGGCGGCGGCAACCGAATGATTGGCGCCGCCGTTCTGTTTCCGGAGACCGTTACTGAACGCAGGCCGCGGTTGGATCACCCTTCGGCTGGTCTACGACGATGCGATGATCGAGATTCGCCACGCGCATCGCGATATCCTCGATCAGGTTGTCGACGCGCGCCATATGGTCGTAGTCGATGTACTGCGGCTCATCGGTCACCTGGTGGTAATCCGAATGGCCACCAGTGGTGAAGAACGTGATCGGGATGTTGTAGCGCGCATACTCATAGTGGTCGCTGCGGCAGTAGATGCGCTGCGGGTGGCCGTTCGCGTCGATCGAATAATCGAACGCAATGTTGTGCTTGCCCTCCTTGTTCACCTGCTCGACCAGATCGCCGAGCTCCTTCGACAGGCGGCGCGAGCCGACGAGCTGCAGGTAGTTCGGGTTGCCGTGGAGTGCGCCGCCCTCCTTCGCGCTGCCGGTCACGTCCCAGGCGTCGCCCCGGCCCACCATGTCGATATTGAGCTGCGCGACGATCGAGTCGCGGGGTACTGTCGGATGATCGGTGAAGTACGCGGAGCCCAGCAGCCCCTTTTCTTCGCCCACGTGCCATACGAACAGGATCGAGCGCTTTGGCGCGTTCTTGCCCTTGAGCGACACGAGCTTCTCCGCGATCTCGAGCACGCTCACCGAGCCGGTACCGTCGTCATCCGCGCCGTTCGAGATCGAATCCGCTCGCATCGAATTTGGGTGTGCGCTGCGCCATGCCGCGAGCTGCCGATTGATTTCCGCCTGCTGCTCGGCCGTCGCCTGCTTGTTGCCGTCTTCCGCGCCGCCGGGCCGCACGAGGTGCAGGAGGATGCGCATCGAATCGTGATCGACTGGACGATTGTTCATCCCGATGTGATCGTTGTGACCGCCGATCGCAACAAATTGGGCCTTGAGCTTCGGGTCGGTGCCGGGAAGGATCGCCACCACGTTCCGCGCCGGAAACGGCGTCGGTCCCACTTTCATCTTCAGGTCCAGCGTCACCGACTTGCCTGCACCACCCGGCTGGAGTGAGTCGACCGGACGGGCGAAGAGCCGGCCCATGGCCTCAGGCGTCACGATAATCGTCGGGGTCGGCGTCGCTGCCGATGCGGCGCGGCGCGATGGATCATCGACGTACGTCGCCGGACGGCGCAGGAACGTCATGAAGTTGCCGGGCGCGACGTATGCGACCGCCGCTGCACCCGGAGGCACCGGGCCGCCGATGCGGATGCCGCGCCGCCCGCCGGTGCTGCCCGGTGCATTGAACACGACGAGCTTTCCGTTCACCTGGTCGGAGGTCAGCTTCGCCGAGGTATCACCCGCGATGCCGCCGTACACCACGCCCAGCGTCTGCGAAAGCGACACCGCACCGGCCCCCGCCCAGTCCACGCCGGCCTTCAGCGGCGTGCCGTCCACGGTCAGTGTCGACGTCGAATCGAACGAACGTTCCATGAATGGCAGGGTCTGGAAGTATGTGCCGTTCTCTCCGGCGGGCTGCAGTCCCATGCGCTTCACTTCGGCCGCGATATAGTCGGTGCCCTTCACGTTCCCGACCTTCCCCGCCTCGCGCCCCTCCATCGAGTCATCGGCGAAGATGTACAGCCGGGTCATGAGATCCTTGGCAGAGATCTGGGGTGACGTGGGCTGCGCAACATGCTTCAGGGGGAGCCTGGATTCGGGAGCTGGAACGATGGTGACGGGCGCAGGCGCCGTGGCTTGGGTCTGGGCGCCGAGCGCGGCGGGCACGAGTGCCGTGGCCGCCACGAACAGGAGACGGTTCATATTGAGTGGTATGGGCCTCAAGTTGGCCGGCAGCGCCGGCAGTTCATCCGGAAACGGACTCCACTGGTTCCGGAGACTATACGCGGGGAGGGGCCAGCAAGTTGCGGACGCCGGTCGATCCGGCAGCTACTCGGTGACGACGGCAAGCTCCGTGGCCGCCACGATCACAGTTGACGACTTCGACCGGAACTTGACGCAGACCGCGTCCACCTGCCATGACTGATTGCGCTCGAGGACCGGATAGATCTGCATGACCTGGCCAAGATCACCGTCCGCCGCCCGTACCGTATCGCCGACCTTCATCGCTGGGCTCCCTGGCACACATTCCGCGTGCAACTTCGATATGTTGATATCAGCGCGATACGTCCGCTGATCGTGATCATTCCCGACGCAGGGAATGTTTCCCTGTCGGGCCGAGTTCGCAACACGCGCGACATTGCGCGATACGATCATACCTCGATCAAAGATCCGTCGTGACTACCAGCAAATTGCCAGCGCCGTCCCGGGCCCGCCTTCGCGCCGATGCACCCAACATTCGTGGCCTCTCCCCGGGTGAGTGGTACGATGTACTCGAAGCGCCGCCCCAAGGAAACGGCGCGAAGATGCAACTTCGCCCGCGCGATGCCCTGGCGGGTGACACGGCGAGCTACATCAGCGTCGCTCCCAGCATGCTCGAGCTCGCCGCTCGAGAGGGCGTACGACTCTTCTGTGCGCAGGGAGCGCGGTGGGCCGCGTCGCTTGAGGGAGGCGCACAGATTCGTTTCGCCGGCGACGACGGGGAATGGGTGGCCCCCGGGGTCTCGCTCGAGTCGCTCGATGTACTGAGCGACAGCGAGCTGCAGGAGCTCTTCGACGCATGCCGCCATCCGGCCGACGCACCGTCCGCGACGGGCAACGCCGGGGAGCCGGGCCGCACCGGGCTCCGCGTCGAGGCCCGCCTCAAGCCCGGCTTCGCGTGGGCCTATCGCATGCTCGGTCCGGATTCGTGGTATGAGGTGAATCAGACGCGCAGCAGCGACTTCGGGCTGGTGATCCGCGCGCCGGACGGCGAACGGATCATCGGGCCCGAGCACATGGAAATCCGGAGTATTCTCGAGTAAGCGGAGCGGTACCGATGAGGGCGCCGGGGCTCGAACCCGGGACCTAGGGATTAAAAGTCCCTTGCTCTA
>JBDTQV010000313.1:0-3104 GCA_039932015.1 Gemmatimonadota bacterium
CGTTGAGCGGCTTCGGCGTCTCGGTGAAGCGGCGGGCGATCATGGCCTGCGGCGTGGGCGCGGTGAACGGCGTCTGGCCCGCGAGCATTTCGTACAGCACGGTCGCGAGACTGTAGATGTCGCTGCGTGCACCGAGATCGCGCTCGCCTGCGGCCTGCTCGGGACTCATGTAAGCCGCGGTGCCGATCGACGTGCCGGTCTCGGTCAGGTTTTCGTCGCCGGCCCCGGCGGTGAGTGCCCGCGCGATGCCGAAATCGGCGACGAGCGCGTGGTTTCCCGAGAGGAGAATGTTCTCCGGCTTGATGTCGCGATGCACGACGCCGTGCGTGTGGGCGTACTCGAGCGCGTCGGCCGATTCGCGGGCGATCCGGAGGGCGTCCTCGAGCGGGAGCTGCTTCTCGCGAGTGAGCCGGTCGCGAAGACTCTCGCCCTCGATGAACGGCATGCTGAACCAGAGCTGGCCGGCAGCGCTGCCCGAATCGAGGACGGTGAGGATATGCGGATGCTGCAGGCGTGCCGCGAGGCGGATTTCGCGCTGGAAGCGCTCGGGGCCCAGCGCGTGCGCAAGGTCGGGATGCAGCACCTTGAGCGCCACGGAGCGGTCGTGGCGAATGTCGTGCGCGAGATACACGGTCGCCATGCCGCCGCGGCCGAGCTCGCGCTCGATCGTGTAGGTGCCGGCGAGGCCGGCCTTAAGTGCAGCGATCGAGTCGGACAGGGTCTGGCCTGAGTGGAGGGAACGCGGGGAAGTTAGCGGAAAATGACGGTCAGGGCGAGGCTCCGGGCGCGCACTGTCATTGCGAGGAGCGAAGCGACGAAGCAATCGGGTGGGTGATGCGTAGCTCCGGGCATGTCCGGAGGTTCACCATGCGCGACCCGATTGCTTCTTCGCTTCGCTCCTCGCAACGACGGCGCGCAACCCCTTCGCCAGCCGCTGGAACCGCGGATTGTTGCGGAGCGGTGTAAAGTTGGGAGCGATTCGGAGCAGCCCCGGCGACAGCCAGAGTGGGCGTACGATTCGCGGGAGATGTAGCGCGCACGCAGATCCCGTCATTGCGACGAGCGCAGCGACGAAGCAATCGGGTGCGGCCGGCCTACCGCGCTCCCGCCAGCCGCTCGAACCGCGGCTCCCCCCGAAGCGGCGCGAAGTTCGGATCGATCCGGAGCCACGCCGGCGAGACGTAGTACGGCTTCGCCATGAGCTGCTCGAGCTGGTCGAGCGCCTTGCCGTGATCACCGTTCAGCAGGTAAATCCGTACGAGCTGGTGGCGCAGGTAGGGACCGAAGACCGCGTCCGTCACCAGCGCCAGGCCGCGCTCGCCCTCCGCTACGGCCTCGGCCGGGTGGCCCGCGTAGGCGAGTGCCAGGCCTCGCAACGTATGCCGTTGTCCGTCGTTGGGAACGTCGCGAAGCTGCGCTGAAATTTCGCGCACAGCACTGTCGCCCCACGCGCGGCTCTGCGCCGCATCACCGCGCCAGCCGTAGAGCTGCGCGCGCACGATCGCCCAGGCCCCGCGATCGCCGCCGAAGTCATCCGGGCCCAGGGTCAACGCGAGGCGTTGCCCGGCGTCGTCCAGAACCCAGCCGAGATCCCAGGCGTTCGCGAATATTAGCGCGAGTTGCGCCGGTGGAACCGCGCGCGAATTCGCCAGGACGCGGCGCGCTTCCGCCAGGTCGCCACCACTGAGGGCGATCATGGCGACCAATTCGACGACGTTGGCCGAGCCCGGGGCGAGCGCGAGCGCGCGCTCGGCGGGAGCGCGCGCGTCCGCCGGTCGCCGGAGCCACAGGTCGATAGTCGCCAAGGCGTTCGCCGAACCGACTGAACGCGGGTCCCGTGCATAGGCCAGTTCCGCGTTCCGCCGTGCCTCCTCCCACCGACCGAGATCGCGATAGGCGGCGGCGAGGGCGCGAAGCGCACGCGCGTCTCCGGGCGCAAAGCGGCGCGCGATCTCGAACTCGGCGAGCGCACGTTCAGGACTCTTCTCGACGAACCGCTGATAGTTGCCCAGCGCGAAGTGCGTCTCCGGCTTCTCAGGTGCCAGCGACATGGCCCGGTCAGCGGCGTCGCGCGCGCGCTCGGCGAGAGCACGCGTAGGAACTCCGTTGGAGTAAAGGAGCGAAGACATGGCTGAAAGCCTGGCCCACGCATCGGCGAAGCCCGAATCCAGCGCGACGGCCTGCTGGTAGTGGGTTATCCCTTCTCGCAAGTCAGCTGCCGCTGATTTGCCGCTGTTCGCTATCGCCTCGCCCCGGAGAAACTCGTCGTACGCCGCGGCGTTCCGCGTCGGCGCTTCCGCCAGCGCCGCCTTCGCCGTGCCGCCGAGCGCCACCTGCATCGCGTCGGCCACCTTCGCAGCGATCTCCCCCTGCACCTGGAACACGTCGGTGAGCGATGCATCGAACGGCTGCTGCCATATGCTCGCTGCGGCCTTGTCCCCGCTGACCTCTACCAGCTCCGGGCTCACCTGCACGCGGCTGGCGCCGCCGGCCGTCTTGGCCCAGCGTACCGTGCCGGTGAGGAGATACCGCACGCCCAGCTCCTCGGCGACCTGGCGCGCCGCCTTTGCCGTCCCGCGGTACTGCACCGAGCTGCCACGGGCAATCACCTGCAGGCCCGGCAGCCCGGTGAGCTTGCCGCGCACGGCGTCGGTGATGCCATCGGCGAAGTAGCCGTCGGCGGAATCGCCGAGGTTTTCGAACGGCAGGACGGCGAGACGCGGTGCCGCGTCGCCCGCGGTGCCGTCGTGTGCGGCGCCGGCGGCCGAGCTGCGCCAGGCGAAGAGCGCACCGCCACCGATGAGGAGGCCCAGGCCGAGGGCGGTTGCGAGGGCGTGGCGGCGGACCACGCCGATTGGACCGCCGCCGGTCGTGCGGACGGACGCCGCCGGCATTGCGGCCGGCGTTGCCGCCGTCCGCGGCGTGTCGCCCGTACCCAATTCGAGTGCGCGCGCAAACTCCGCGGCCGAGACGTAGCGATCAGCCGGTGTGCGGGCGAGCGCCTTCTGTACCGCGTGCGCGATGCCAGCGGGGACGATGTCCCTCAGCTCGTTGAGCGGCTTCGGCGTCTCGGTGAAGCGGCGGGCGATCATGGCCTGCGGCGT
>JBDTQV010000314.1:0-3090 GCA_039932015.1 Gemmatimonadota bacterium
GCGCACGGACGCCAGGAGCGACGACTATCGACCGGCCACGCCGCCGGCGAGTTCGCAAACAACGGCAGCATCTGGCCGCAGTACTTATTCCACATCGGATTCGGTGGCAACCAGCGCCACAGCGGCGCGCGCGCCCGACACGCCGGCGCCGCGATCCCCGGCTGCAGCCTCGGCGGATTCCGGCTACAGATCGTCCGACACCGTTGCGGGCTCGACGAGCGTGGCCTCGAGCGACAACAGCGGAGGGCGTGCGACCGGTACAGCATCGTCTGCCGCTCGAACCAGGGTAGCGGCCACTCTCACGGCGGGCACCACGATTGCCGCGACCACCAATGCGCAGATCTCATCGCGAACGAATCGTAGCGGCGAGACTGTCGCCGCGTCCGTGACGTCGAACGTGAGGGACGCCGGTGGCCGGGTCGTCATACCGGCTGGTGCTACGGTATACCTCCGAATCGCCCAAATCGGCGTGTCGGAAAATCGCAGCGACTCCACAGGAACCCTCACGCTAGCCGTCGAGAGTGTGGAGATCGACGGGCGGCGCGAGCCGGTCGATGCAGATGTCGACGTGAGCGGTCATCTGGAGGGCCGCTCGACCAGCGCCGGTGATGTCGCGAAGGTAGGCGCCGGCGCGGCGGCGGGAGCAGTGGTCGGCCGCGTGCTGGGCGGTACGAAGGGCACGATCATCGGCGGCGTGCTCGGCGGCGCGGTGGGCGCGCAGCGGGCAGTGGAAACGAAGGACCGTGACGTAGTGGTGCCGGCCGGCAGCCCGGTTGAAATCCGCCTCCGCGAACGATTCACGGCGAGCGTTTCGCCCTAGTCGGGCGGCCGGACCCGCCCCGGAGAGCGATGAGGTAAACCGTTGAGCAGGTTAGGGATGAACTACGCGCGCGGCCGGCTCACTCGCTTGACCGGCCCGCGCCGCTCCATTATCCTGCTGCACGTCATTCCCGAGTAGCTCAGTTGGTAGAGCGTTCGACTGTTAATCGAATGGTCGCCGGTTCGAGTCCGGCCTCGGGAGCTGCAGGGCTCGAATTCAGTCTGGACAGTGCATCGGAAAGCGGCGGAGACTCCTTGAGTTTCCGCCGCTTCGCGTTGCGTACGAGCGCTCGTCGGAACCGCTATCCCCGCCCGTTCGACGGCCCATCCTCGAGCTCCAGTGCGCGCCACATGTACCAGCTCGCCACACTGCGGAACGGCCGCCACCGCTCTCCGTACTCAGCCAACGCGAGCGGTGCGGGCATTTCTTTCCACCGATATACCCGAGCGAACCCCTTCCGCACGCCGAGATCGCCGACCGGCAGTACATCCGGCCGTCCCAGGCGGAACATCAGCAACATCTCGACGGTCCAGACCCCGATGCCGCGCACGGTCGTGAGCCGCTCGACGACCTCGGCGTCGGGCATCCGGCGGACGCGCGCGAGCGTCGGTACCGTTCCGTCGATCGTATGGCGCGCGAGATCCTTCAGCGACGCGGCCTTGGCGCCGGACAACCCCGCGGAGCGGAGGAGCGGCTCCGGAGCGTCGAGAATATCCTGCGGGGTGGGGAACCGCTTCGGCAGAAAGAGGCGCCGGGTGCGTTCCAGAATCGTTGCGGCGGCCTTGCCCGAGAGCTGCTGGTACACAATGGACTCGAACAGTGCTCCAAACATCGTCTGCGTCACGCGCGGCCGGAGTGCGAATGGACCCACCCGACGCATGACGGCACCGAGCGTCGGGTCGGCGCGACGGAGATGACGCTGCGCCTGGGCGACATCATACTGGAGGTGCGGTGTTGGCGCAGCTGCAGGCAACGGGATTTCCAGTTGAGGACAGCAGGAAGATAATCGGCCGATTCGACGCGCCGCCTCACCTGCAGACGTATCTTGCTCACATGACGCCCGAAGAGTTTCGCGCACACGCGCACGAGCTCGTGGACTGGATGGCGGAGTATCTCACCCACGTCGGCGAACGGCAGATCGTTCCGTCGGTCGCACCGGGCGACGTCCGCCGCGCGCTTCCTGCCGCGCCGCCGGATCGTGGCGAACCATTCGACCGAATCGCGGCGGACTTCGAGGAGATCATCGTGCCCGCGATGACGCACTGGAATCATCCAGGGTGGTTTGCCTACTTCCCCGCCAACAGCAGCCCGCCGTCGATTCTCGCCGAAATGCTCACGGCAACGCTCGGTGCGCAGTGCATGTCATGGCAGACGTCGCCGGCGGCGACGGAGCTGGAGCAACTGGTGATGGAGTGGCTGCGCCAGATGCTGGCGTTGCCGGACGGATTCACCGGCGTCATCCAGGACACGTCGTCCACCGCAACGCTCGTGGCGCTTCTCACCGCACGTGAGCGCGCGACGGCGTACGCGGCCGGGGAGCGCGGGCTCGTTGCGGTGTCGCAGCAGCCGCTGACCGTGTACGCCTCGGCGGAGGCGCACTCTTCGGTGCCGAAGGGGGTCAAGCTCGCCGGATTCGGACTCGAGCAGCTCCGCTCCATCGCGGTCGACAGCGCCTTTGCGATGCGGCCGGATCTGCTCGAAGCGGCAATCGAGGCGGATATCGCTGCGGGGAGGAAACCGGTGTGTGTCGTCGCGACCGTCGGCACGACCTCGTCGACCGCAATCGATCCGCTGCGTGCCATCGGCGAGATTTGCCGCCGGCACGGCATCTGGCTACACGTCGACGCGTCGTATGCGGGCTCGGCGGCGATTCTGCCGGAGTGCCGGCATCTCTTCGACGGTGTCGAGCTGGCCGACAGCTTCGTATTCAATCCGCACAAGTGGATGCTCACGAACTTCGATTGTTCCGCCTACTTCGTGCGCGACGTCGACGCGCTGCTCCGCACATTTCAGGTGACACCGGAATACCTTCGCACAGCGCGGGACGGCGACGTGGTGAACTTCCGCGACTGGGGCATTCAACTCGGGCGCCGGTTCCGCGCGCTCAAGCTCTGGTTCGTGATTCGGAGTTACGGTGTGGACGGGGTGCGCCAGATGCTTCGCCGGCATATCGCCCTCGCCGCCGAGTTCCGCACGTGGGTGGAGGCCGCGGCGGATTTCACCGTGGCAGCACCGTCGCCGTTCGGGCTGGTGTGCTTTCGATACGCGCC
>JBDTQV010000315.1:0-3078 GCA_039932015.1 Gemmatimonadota bacterium
AGCGTCCCCGCCACCGCACCCCAGCTTCCTGCCACCGAGGTCTTCGAGATCCGCGCCTCCTGCCCCTCCGCGGTGTGCTCGTCGATCACGAGATCGAACGGCATGTAGCGCGCGACGAGCTCGGCAAAGCGCGCGCGGATTTCCTTGGATGCGTACGGCATCGTCTTGGGCAGCGGCAGCTCGATGGCCCGGTAGACCGACGCCACGCCCAGTGCCGTGTCCTCGATCGATTTGACGAGCACACCGCGGCGCTCCGCCCACTCGGCGAGCCCGTCCTCGAACAGATGGCGCGGCAGGCCGTACACTTCACCGAGAAAGCCGTGCTGGTTGACGGCTTCGGCGTAGACGTTGTACGCGGTGAGATGATCGCTGCCGTTGGCGATGAGGCCGTGCAGGTCCCGCTCCTCGCGCGTCATGCGGTGCAGCGAATCGATGTTCGAGCACGTCGCCACCATCGGCAGCAGTTCGGCATCGGCGTGCACCAGCAACTCGCCCCATGCCCGGTCGACCGGAAGGGCTTCGACTTCGCGGCCGTACGCGGTAAGCCGGCCATTGTCGACCAGTCCGCGCGACGTGAGGGTGTCCATCGCGCGGGCGTATGCGATTCGATCGAGGGGCACCGGCAGATCGAGCTCACCCGCGTCGACGCCGAGTGCCGCGCAGGTGATCGCCACGCGCTCGGCGTCGCCGGCAAGCTGAAACTCCGGTGGTGTGGGTCGCAGATTCTGAAAGACGAGCTCGCGGTCGCTGAGGATGTACACCTCGCCGCCGGCGACCCGCCCGTGCACGCGCCCCGCCATCTGCAGGATCTCATTGGCGCCGAGATGGAGCCGGTGGAGCACGTTCCGTCCGCGATCGACGACGTTGCCATAACGCGCGTCGTAGATGACCACGGTATCGAGGCCGCGGACGTTGAGTGCCGACTGGCCGGCTGCCGTCATCGCCAGGAGCCAGGGCCGCTCGACCTCCCCCTCGAGAAACGGGCGGATCACGCGGATCGGTTCGCCGCCGTGATAGAACGCCGTCGTGAGTCGCTTCCACTGCTGGCCGAGTTGCACGGCGAGCTTCTCCACCTCGGCGCGCGTCGGCACGAACACGGCGACGCCACGCTGCTCCCTGATGATTTTCCGGACGAACTTGTCATCGAGAAATTGTTCCGGCTTCTCCGCGATCACTTCCACCTTCGCACGCAGCGCCGGGTCGAATGCGCGGGTCTCGAGGACTTCGGCACTGTCGAGGTATCGGGCGTAGAAGGTCGGGTCGACGGTGGCACTGAGCCAGATGAAGCGGCAGCCGGCGCGCTTGCCCAGGGCAAGGCAGAGCTCCAGCTCGGCGGACGTCTGGTGAATTTCGTCGACGACGACGGTATCGCGGGCGGTGATCAGATCGTCCTGGAACCAGCGGCGGGCAATGCCGGTGGTCACGATCACGACATTCCACGATGGCGTTTCCGGCGTGGCTTCGCGCTCGCGGTTGACTACGCCGACGCGCAGCGGCTCGCCCAGGATCGTTTCCGCGACGGGGCGAATGCTCAGCGTCTTGCCGGTGCCTGTGCCGGCGACGATGCCGAACGCCTTTCCCTCGCCGGCCCACGCGCGCAGCTCGGCACCGTGCTCGCGCTCGAGCAACGTGTCGAGATGGAGGGCGAGCGCGAGCTCGATCGTTTCGCAGGCCGCGCGGGTTGGCGCGATGACGATGATCCGGCCCCGCAGCGGTGCGGCGTGGCGGAAGGCCTCGGGATCAGGCGGCAGGTGGTGGTCGCGAGCCGGATGCATGCCGGAATGAATGACGGTCCGAAGGAAACCGCAACGAAAAGGCCCCGCATCGCTGCGGGGCCTGTGCGGTGGTGCGGCACTATCGACTCCAGTCGCGATTGCGCTTGAGCTCGCCGGCGCGGGAGCGATCCGATCGGTCGTCCCTGCGGTCGTTCCGGTCTTCGTACCGGTCATTCCGCTCGTACTGCGGACGGACGTAGCGATCGGAGCGATCATCCCAGTCACGGTAGAGCCGGCCCGCGCGCTCGTACACGATCACCCGCTGGGCACCACGGAAATCACGGTCCCACCGATCGTAATATCGGCCATCGACGTAATAGGCCTCCACTGGCCGATACCCATTGTGCCGCCACCAGCCTTGGCCGACGCGGCCCCGACCGGGTGCGCCGAGGCGAACAACGGCGAGCATCCGGGGACGTGCATTGCGGTCGACATACCCTCCGCCGACGGAAGCAGGACGAACCGCCTGGCTGACAATGACGACGCGCTGGGCTTCCGCGTTGCACGGTACCATTCCGAGCAGAATCGCGAAGGCGGCTGAGCCTGCGACAATCGCTGATCGCATACGACACCTCGACTGTGGGGGGAAAACGAATGCGCGACGGCATCCCCTTACGCGAGGTGTGTGCCAAGTTGTAAGTTGTTGATTTTGCTGATGATTGGATTAGCTAATTCGAAAGTGTGTCCATAAAACGGACACTTCCGAGTCTCCCGGCCCTGGAATCAAGCGCCGCCGAACATGTGTGTTTCCGCTTCCGTGATCAGTGCGTGCATGGGCACGTCCGTAGCACCCATCGGCACGCGCTCGACCACTTGGCATTCGAATGCGACCCCGACGAACTCGGCGGCAGGCGAGGCGAGTGTGAGCAGCCGGTCGTAATAGCCGCGGCCATGTCCCAGCCGTCCCCCACTTCGGTCGAATGCCACACCCGGCACGACGAACAGATCGACCTCGCTCGCTGCCACGCGCCGATCGGCATCGTCGCGGAGCGCCTGTGGTGGCTCGAGCAGGCCGAACGGCGCCGGAACGAGCTCGCTCACGCGCTCGATGCGGGTCAGGCCGAGCCGATCTCCGACGACGTATGGCACTACGACCCGCTGTCCTTCAGACAGCGCGAGCTCGATGAGCGGCACCGTTGCCACTTCGCTGGCCACGCCGGCATACCACGCCACCGTGCGCGCGGCGCGGTATGCCGGGAGCCCTCGCAGCCGCTCGCCGATCGCTCGGCTCCGCGCACCCCGCTCAACTTCGGCATCGCGGCGCGCGAGCACTTCTCGGCGGAGCCGTGTTTTTTCAGGCATG
>JBDTQV010000316.1:0-3068 GCA_039932015.1 Gemmatimonadota bacterium
GATCGCGGCAATCTGCAACTCCAAACCACGCAGCGCATCCGGGCCAGCTTCAGACGCCGACGCACGTAGCTCTGGACAATCTCGTGCGCCTCAGTCCTTCGGTCGAACCACCGCGCCATAAATCGCGTCATGGCGGTCGACCCACGACGCGGCGGCGAACCGCGTCTCCAAACGGCGGTATGCAACCTCGGCGCGCTCGTGCGCTGCGGTTGGCTCGTTGGCTACCGCTCGAAGTGCCGCCGCCAGCGCCGCGGGGTCATTCGTTGGAACGAGAATAGCGGAATCCCCATCCACCACGTCCGGAACCCCGCCAACCGCGGTCGCAATCACGGGCACGCGCGCGGCCATCGCTTCGAGCAGCGAAATCGGCGTCCCCTCGGTTCGCGAGCTCAGAACATACGCGTCGAACGCACGGAAATACTGTGACGCGTCCGCCATTGCCCCGTGCCAGATAAACCGACCCGATGCCCGATCCCCCTGCAGCTGGGCGCGCAGGCCGGGACCTTCGGGACCGTCGCCGATGACTGAGACGCGTAGCGGCAGATCTCCCAGCTCCCGCACGGCCGCGACCAGTACGTCCGGCCCTTTCTCACGGCTCAGCCGGCCGACCCAGCCGACGACGAACTCGTCCGGTCCCAGCCCGAGCGCCGCACGGGCCGCGGAACGCTCGAGCAATCGAGCGGTACTGCTCCAGGCATTCGGAACGAGATGAATCCGATCGCGCGGTACACCCTCGCGCTCGAGCCGCTCGACGATCGCCTTCGACACGCCGATGGCCGCGGCCGCGCGTCGCAAGGCCCGGATCTGCACCCATTCGTTGATCCGCCCACGCCGGCTGCCACCGATAAATCCGTGGACCGTCGAGACGAATGGAAGGCGCAGCGACCGCGCGGCCAGTCCAGCGACGATGTCGGGGCGGTATCCGTGCGTGTGAACGATATCGGCGCGAATCGTCCGGCAGAGCCGCCGCACGGCCCGCCACTCGGCCGCATATGCCCGCGCGCCGACCTCGAGCACGTGCACCTGCACACCCGACGCCCGGAGCGGCTCGGCCAGCGGCGGCACGTCCCCTGGCTCCATCACGAGCAACGCATGCACCGCGTGGCCGCGCGCAACCTGGCAGGCGGCGAGCATGCGAATCACGCTCTCGAGTCCGCCCGCCGGTGCCGGCGCGGCCACGTGCAGGATGGTCAGCGGCAGCCGTTCCATTCTGCTACGCCTCGCGCCGCGTCGGCTCCCAAATAGGATTCTGTTCGCTCCGGAACAGCTTGGTCCACGCGATCAGGCCAGCCACACACGAGGCGAGCGCAAACCCCGCCGTCGCCAGCAACCGCGGCGGCCTGGCCGCGAACGGCCACTTCCACCCGACCAGCGCAACCAGAGTTCCGGCCACCACGGCAGCGAGCGCGTACGCGGCGAGCGCGTTGTGGGGGGCCAGCATCGCCAAACCGAGCGGAAGCCCCGGCAGCATCAGAAAGACCAGCCAGCGGCAGAGTTTGTGGCTGATCAGCATCCAGGCAAAGGCGCCATGGCGAAACGGATTCAGCAGGTGCGCCTTGTTTTCGAGGGTATCGAGTCCGCGAGCCATCGTTCTGATCTTGCGCTTGTACTCGGCCTCGAGCGAGGTCGACCGCGGCACCATGCAGAGTGCGTCGGGTACCGACACCGAGCGGTAGCCATTCTCATGCGCTATCAGGGGTGACGCGAAGTCGCGGCTGAGCGCCCCAGGAAACAGCGACTGCACCAACTCGCGGCGGATGGCGTAGAAGCAGCCGCTCGCGCCGACGATCCCGCCGATCCGGGTTTCGAGGTCCCGCAACCACATTTCGTATCCCACATAGCCAGACTCGGCCTGGTTGCCAGTGGCATCGGCAGATCCAATGCTCACGTCGCGGCCGGACGCAACGCCGATCGTGGCGTCCTCGAACGCACGCACGAGCCGCTGAATTGAGTCCGGCTTGAGCGTGATCGTCGCATCCATGTTCACCACGATCTCACCGCGAAGCAGCGGGACGGCGGCGTTCTCCGCGGCCGTCTTGCCGGTGCGTTGCGGCATCCTGAGCAGTTCGACGCCGCGATCGGCGTAGCTACGGACGATGTCGTCGGTGCGATCGGTCGAGGCATCGGATACGATCAGGATCTGGCGCAATTCCGGCGGGTAGTCGACGGCGAGCATGCGCTCGATGGTCTGACCGATGGAGCGCTCCTCGTTGTACGCGGGGATGGTGATGCTGATGGCGGGGAGCGGGCCGGTCCGTTCCGGAATGGGGCGCGCGGGACGGGCGGCGGCCACGACCCGGAGCAGGAGCGGGTAGATGGCAAATGCGTAGACCAGCAGCAAAATCGGCGCGGCAACGAGCGCGAAGCCGACGGTGTCGAGAAGGCCAGTCATGATGGTGGTCGCTACTCCTGCCCGGAGGACTGCCAGGTGAACGGCTGACGGCTTGGTGCGTCGAAGCAAATTTCCGGCCATGCATCTGATTTGGCACCGATCTCGCAGACAGCACTCGGCTGCGTATATTCGGTGTCGCGCAATGCGCAACTTCGGTCGACAATATAGCCCACCGAGCGCCCCGGCTTGCGCGGGCTGCCCGGACGTGGTCGGCCGCCACCCCCGTCGCGAGCTCTCGATGACCCCGCCCGTAGACTCGCCCGCAGGCTCCCCGGACTCGAAGTCGGCGGGATTTCTGCGCCATGCACCAGACCCGATGCGATATGGTCACCAGAATCCATCCCCGGATGAGTGCGACGGGCTGGCGCTCGCCATGATTCCTCGAGGGGCGCGCGTGCTCGACGTGGGTTGCGGCATCGGCGACTTTTCGGCGCGGGTTCGCGACTCCCTCGGCGCCAGCGTTGTCGGCGTCGAGCTCGATGGCCAGCGCGCCGCGCAGGCACGGGATCGGGGCCTCATCATCCACGAGCAGGACCTCGCCGAAATTCCGACGGCGACGTTCGGACCGTTCGATGTCATCCTGTACATGGACGTCCTCGAGCACCTCTCCGATCCGGCAGCGCAGCTGCGGGCGGCGCGGCGCTTCCTGGCGCCCGGTGGTTGCATCATCGCGTCT
>JBDTQV010000317.1:0-3066 GCA_039932015.1 Gemmatimonadota bacterium
GAGGCGAATCCCCTCTTCGATGTCGTGGATGCTGGGCGCACCGTCACCGCCACCGCTGTCACCATGTCCCCGTGCCGGTGCATGAAGTGCCGCATCATGGTACGCCTCCCGGCGGCGGGTGAGCACATCGGCGTAGTTGATGCGCGTGGCAAAGTGGGTGTACTCCTCGATTCCGGCGCCGCGCAGCGGACTCAGCGTGGCGGAGAATTGATCGGAGTAGACCCGCAGCTCGACATGTCCATCACCATCGACATCGGCCTCGTCGCACCCGATTGCGTGACCGGCGCGCAGTTCGCGCTCGGCGACGGCAAGGTTGGCCCAGATCGCCTCGCGCAGGTGCGGCAGGTACAGCCCGCCAAACACGCCGTGCCAATACGCGTCGTTGCACTGCGCGCGCCCAATTGCGCGGCGGGCGGACGGCGGATCACCCGCCGCGCGCGCCATCGCCGAGAGCGCCTGCATCTTCTTGTGCATGCGATTGGACTCGGGGTACTTCACGAGAAAGTTGCGCCAGTGCGCGCCGCGCACGAGCGCGCCATCGGGCCCGGCCATCCGCGCTTCGCCGAGATCGCGCTCGAGGTGCAGCAGGCGCGTCGCCGCATGGGGCGGCAGCGACCACGCTTCCATCTCGCGGTAGGACGCGGTTGGGAGGTATGCAAGCCCGCCACTCGGCACGTGTTCCAGTGCATCGGTCAGCGTGCTCAGCGCCACTTCGCCGTCGGAGATCAGGCGTCCGATCGTTTCGAAGAAGCGGTTGAACCAGCCGCCGGCGTACACCCAGTCCTTCGTGCCGGGCCAGCCGCCGAATTTCTCGCCGTCGTCGGCGAGCACCGCGAGGCGGTGGCCGTTACTGCGGAGGTGGCGCAGGTAATCCGCCGTCTCCTCCGGCGGCCGGAATGGGATGAGATAGCGCAGGCGCTCATCAATCGGGAAGAGCGCGAGCCGCTTGCCGTCGCTCTCGGTCCAGAACGGCGCGTGCAGCTGCTCGGGTTGAAATCCGGTCACGACGAAGTGACGATCATCGACGAGCGCGTACCGGACGCCGGCATCGGCGAGATCGGCCGCGAGGTCCGGCTCCCAGACGCGCTCGGTAAGCCAGAGCCCGTGCGCCTCCACGCCGAAGCGGCGACGAACCGCCTCGCGCATCCAGCCGATCTGCTCGATTCGGTCGGCCCGAGGCAGCGAGGCCAGGACCGGCTCGTAGAATCCCGCCAGCAACAGCTCGAGCCGGCCGTCGGTGACGAGGCGGCCGAGCCGGTCGAGGTATGCGGTGTCGTGCGCCTCGAGCCATTCGAGCAGCGGCCCCGAGAGGTGGAGCACGGCGGGAACAAAGTCGTGGTCCGACAGATGCTCGATCAGCGGGCGATATACGTCACGAACGTGCTCGGCAAACACGTGGTCGAAGTTGCCGACCGGCTGGTGCAGGTGCACACCAAAGACGAAACGAATCGGGTCCATCGTCAGGCAATACCCGGAAAGGGATCATCGCGGCGGGCGCGCGTACTGGAGAGCGGCGGCGCGATTGTGGACGGCATCTCACGACCGTCCCGCGACGGCGGCGACCGCGTGGCGGTAGACGTCGATATAGCGGTCGGCCGCCTGTTCCCAGCTGAAGTCGCGGGCCATCGCGTTCGTCATCATGCGTTGCCAGCGTGGCGGATCGGAGAAGCGATCGAGTGCACGGAAGCACGCCGCCTGGAAGGACTCGATATCGTACGCATCGAACAGGAATCCGCTCACCTCATCCTCGATCGTATCGGCGAGGCCGCCGACGTTTCGAGCGATCGGCAAGGCGCCGTACCGCTGCGCGCGCATCTGCGTGAGGCCGCACGGCTCGTAAATCGACGGCATCAGGAACAGGTCGGCGCCGGCCATGAGGCGATGCTCGAGGCGGTCGGTGAAGTCGAGTTGCACGCCGATCCGATCGGGGGCCGATGCCGCCAGCTCAATCAGCGCGGTTTCGTACTTTGCCTCGCCGCCGCCGAGAAATACGAATTGTGCGTCGATGTCGAGCAACTCGCGACTCGCGAGAATCAGGTCGAGGCCCTTTTGCGCCACGAGCCGGCCGGTCATGCCGAACAGCGGCACCTTCTTTCGCTGCGGCAGGCCAAAGGATCGCTGCAGGGCGGCCTTGCAGCGCCGCTTGCCGTCGAGATCGTCCGCGGTGTAGCGCGCGGTGATCCCTCGGTCGAGCGACGGCGTCCATACCGATTGATCGATACCGTTCAGGATGCCGACGAGCCGATCGCCCATCTGGGTGAACATTGCGTGCAGGCCGAAGCCGCCGCCCGGCGTCCGCAGCTCTTCGGCCTGCGTCGGGCTCACGGTCACCGCGTAGTCCGAGAAGACGAGCCCGCCCTTCAGGAAGTTGGTTTTTCCGTACCACTCGAGCTGCTGCCAGTTGAACAGCTCCCACGGCAACCCGATGTCCGGCATCGTCTCGGGCGGGAAGTGTCCCTGATATCCGGGATTGTGGATCGACATGACGGTGGGCACGTCGCCGCCGAACCGCTCCGGTCCCAGCACGCCGCGCAGGTAGACCGGCGCGAGCGCCGTATGCCAGTCATGCGCGTGCAGGACGAACGGTGATTTGACGAGGCGGGGCAGCGCGCTGAGCGCCGCGAGCGCGAAGAACGCGAAGCGGCGCGCGTTGTCCGGATAGTCGACGGCCTGCTCGCCGTAGATTCCGGGACGGTAGAAGTAGTCGCGGTGCTCGACGAAATAGACGCGCGGCCCGGTACCGGGATCCGCTGAACGGAAGATGCGCGCCTCTTCGGTCCGGGGCCCGACCTGCACGGTGAACGGCGAGCCGACCGGCTGCAGATCCGGATCGACGTCTCGCACGGTCCGGTAGAGCGGCATGAAGACGCTCACGTCGAGGCCGGCGCGGTACTGAAAGTTCGCCAGCCCGCTCACCGCTTCCGCCATGCCGCCGGTCCGCGCATACGGATGGTACTCGGCCGTGAGGTGAACGACACTGACTGAGTGGCCGGAGGTCGTGACGAGCGGGGACGCGGGGCGGGTGTCGGCTGCGGAACGGGTGCTCATGGCTGCCTCATTTCATGC
>JBDTQV010000318.1:0-3065 GCA_039932015.1 Gemmatimonadota bacterium
GATCCTCGAAGCGCGCGCGGCCGGCGCATCGGCGGTTCTTCTCATCGCGCATGCGCTGCGGCCCGCGCGCCTCCTCGCGCTTCGAAGCTTTGCCGAGAGCACCGGACTTGGTGCGCTGGTCGAAATACACGACGCCTCCGAGCTGCAGGACGCGCTCGCCGCCGGTGCCGGAATCGTCGGCGTCAACAGCCGCAGTCTGGACACTTTTGCCATCGACACCGGGGCGGCATGGGCATTGCTCGCGCAGGTGCCGCCGCACTGCATCGGAGTCGCGGAAAGCGGTATGGCGACGGCAGCCGACGTTCGGCAGGCCGCCGATGCCGGCGCCGACGCAGTGCTCATCGGAACCGCATTGAGCGCCACCGCCAGCCCTGCCCGGATAATTTGCGATATCATCGGAGTACCGCGCGTTGGCCGTTGACGTAAAGGTCTGTGGCCTGGTGCGGCCGGAGGACGCGGCAACTGCCGCCGCGTCCGGCGCCGCGTACCTCGGCGTGGTGTTCGCCGAGAGCGCGCGCCGTGTCGATGCCGCGGTTGCCGCGTCGATCGTCCGCGCCGCGGGCGCCGTACCAGTCCTCGCCGTGTTCGGTACGACGGATACGCGCGACATTCTCCGGGCCCATGGTGCCGCCGGATTTTCCGGCGTCCAGCTGCATGGCAGTCACACACTTGGTGACGCACACGCACTGCAGAATGCCGGACTGCTCGTCTGGCGCGTGGCGCGTCTGGGGGCGTTTTCCGATCTCGATCGCCTCGACGCAACGGCCGAAGCGGCGGACGCGGTGCTGATCGAGCCATTCGTCGCGCATGCGGACGGCGGGGCCGGCGTAGCGCTGCGTCTGGAGCTTGCCATCGCCGCGCGCGAGCGATTGCGCGGGGTGCGGATGGTTCTCGCCGGCGGGCTACGGCCGGAGACGGTGCGCCGGACGGTTGCCCTCGTGGCACCGGATGCCGTCGATGTAAGTTCAGGTGTGGAGATTCGGCCAGGCGTCAAGCACGCCGCGCGAATCGCCCGCTTCATGGAGGCCCTTGCTTGAGCACCCTGCTGCGCGCTGAGCGCGCCGTCGACGGTCGGTTCGGACCTTATGGCGGGCGGTACGTGCCTGAGACGCTGGTTGCTGCGCTCGACGAGCTCGCCGCGCTGTACGACGCCGCGCGCAGCGAGCCCGCGTTCTGGCTCGAATATGAATCGCTGCTCGCGGAATTCGTCGGCCGTCCGTCGCCGCTGACCGAGGCTGCGCGCTTTGCCGCCGGGCTTGGCTACCGCGTCGTGCTCAAGCGTGAAGATCTCAACCACACCGGCGCCCACAAGATCAACAACACGGTCGGTCAGGTGCTGCTGGCGCGGCGAATGGGCAAGCGGCGCATCATCGCGGAAACGGGCGCGGGGCAGCACGGCGTCGCGACGGCCACCGTGTGCGCGCGCTTCGGCCTCGAGTGCATCGTCTATATGGGCGCGGAAGACGTCGCGCGGCAGCGGCTCAACGTCTACCGCATGGAGCTGCTCGGCGCGACTGTCGTGCCGGTGACCTCCGGGACGCGCACACTGAAGGATGCGACCAACGAGGCGCTTCGCGACTGGGTCACCAACGTGCCGACGACGCATTACATCATCGGCTCCGTCGTCGGTCCGGATCCGTATCCGCGCATGGTGCGTGACTTTCAGTCCATCATCGGTCGCGAAGCTCGGCAGCAGATGCTGGACCGCTACGCGCGGTTGCCGGCGGCCGTCGTTGCGTGTGTGGGCGGCGGGTCCAATGCGATAGGGATCTTCGCCGGATTTCTGGACGACGCGGACGTGTCCCTCGTGGGTGTCGAAGCGGCGGGTGAAGGTATCGAGGGCCGGCGCCACAGCGCGACGCTCGTCGCCGGCACTCCTGGCGTGTTGCACGGCAGCATGAGCTACCTGCTCCAGGACGAAGACGGGCAGGTCGCGAACGCGCATTCGATCTCGGCCGGACTGGACTACCCGGGCGTGGGCCCGGAGCACAGCTACCTGCGCGACACCGGCCGCGTGACCTACGCCGCGGTGACCGACGACCAGGCGCTCGACGCCTTCCAGCTCGTCTGCCGAACCGAAGGAATCATTCCCGCGCTCGAGACCGCGCATGCGTTCGCCTGGCTCCGTGGTACGGCCGGCCGCTGGACGCGCGAGGACATCGTGCTCGTTTGCCTCAGCGGACGCGGGGACAAGGATGTCGCGCACGTGGCCGCGCTGCTGGGAAGAGAGCCGTGACGACGCCGGCCGAATCGTCCGCCGTCCTGCCGGTTTCACAGGTGGCCGAGCTGATCGTGAGCGTCGTGCGGGCGATGCGCGCCTTTCAGATGTATCTGCCGAACAATCCCATCTATCAGCGCGCCGTCCAGCAGGTGAGCACCGCCTTCGGGCCGGTGTGGGCGGCCACCGACACGCTCGAGCTGCGCGTGGTCGAGACCGATCTCGTGTGGGAGGATCACGTCGTCTATCAGCAGCTCGTCAAGGCCGACAGCTTCGCCTGGGCGCTGTACAAGGATGGCATGCGCGAGCTGGTGCTGAAGCGGGGCGTGGAGGAGCAGGAGATCGCGCGCTTTCTCGATCTCGTGAATCGGGCGCGCTTTCTCCAGGCCGACGCGGCGGACGACCTCTTGACGCTGCTCTGGAACGAGGAGTTCCAGTTCATAAATTATCAGTTTACGGAGCCGTACAGCGACGCGCCGCCGCCCGACCGCGAGCGCGACAAGGTCGAGCAGCTGACGCCGGATGCGCGCCAGGCGCAGGTCGCCGAGGAAGTGCCGCCACGGCCGCAGGGTGTCGTCGACCTCGATGAGTTCGACTCGACGCTCTACTTTCTCGACGACGCCGAGATCGCGTATGTCGTGCGCGAGGTGGCGGAGGAGTATTCGCGTGACGCGCGAGGCAGCGCGCTCGCAGTGCTATTCGATCTGTTCGAACAGGAGCCGACGCAGGACGTCCGTGACGAGATTCTGAGCATCCTCGATCAGCTCTTCCCGAACCTGTTGAACGCCGGTGAATTCCGCACAGTCGCTGCACTGCTTCGTGAGGTGCGGCTGCTGGGGCAGCGGGG
>JBDTQV010000319.1:0-3037 GCA_039932015.1 Gemmatimonadota bacterium
GTGACGCGGATGGGCGCCAACCCGCGCACGTCGGTGGTCAACGCCAACTGCCAGGCGCACGACGTGAAGAATCTCTTCATCGCCGACGGCGGCCCGTTCGTCTCCCAGGCAGACAAGAATCCCACGTGGACCATTCTCGCCCTTGCCATGCGCACCGGCGAGTTCATCGCGAATCAGCGGAAGCAGGGGGCCCTGTGAGCGAGCTCAATCGGCGCGACGTGCTGCGGATGCTCGGTGTCGGCATGGCCGCCGCCACCGTCTCGTGCACGCCTGATGTCACCGAGAAGGCGCACACCAGCGCGCAGGCGGCGCGGGACACCGCGGCGGCCACTGGTACGACGGTCAAGAAGAAGTTCTTCACCGACCACGAGCACGCCACGGTGAGCATGCTGGCCGACATGATCATCCCGCGCGACGACCGCTCCGGCAGCGCGAGCGACGCCGGCGTGCCCGAGTTCATGGACTACATCCTCACCGAATATCCCGACGGCCAGAACTCCATGCGCGGCGGGCTCGGGTGGCTCGACTACGAGTGCGAGCGCCGCTACGAGAAGCGGTTCGTCGACTGCACCGAAGCGCAGCGCAAGTCACTGCTCGACGAGATTGCATTCCCGAAGAAGGCCAAGCCCGAGATGAGCCAGGGCGTCGCGTTCTTCAACCGGTTCCGCGACTTCACCGCATCGGGCTTCTTCTCGAGCAAGATGGGCACCGAAGACCTGCGATACCTGGGCAACAAGGTCGTGCAGACGTGGGAGGGTTGCCCGCCCGCGGCGCTCAACAAGCTCGGCGTGTCGTACACGTGAGCACAAAACCGCTGGGCATCGGCTTCGTCGGCAGCGGCTTCAACGCGCGCTTCCACATGCAGTCGTGGACCGCCGTCCGCGATGCCGACATCCTCGGCGTGTGGAGTCCCAACGCCGAGCGCGCGGCGGATGCCGCGGCGTACGCTCGGAAGCTCGACGTGGGTCGCGCAAAGGCGTACCGCTCGATTGCCGACATGGTGGCGGATCCGAAGATCGACGCGCTCTGGCTGTGCGGTCCCAATCAGGCACGGATCGAGAATGTCGAGGAGATCGTCGACGCAATCGAGCGCGGCCGGGGCGAGCTCAAGGGGCTCGCGTGCGAAAAGCCGCTCGCGCGGAACGTGGCCGAGGCGAACGAAGTGGTGCGGCTGGTGCGGCGAGTGGGACTGCAGACCGGATATCTGGAGAACCAGCTCTTCGCGCCGCAGGTCGAGACCGGGCGCAATCTGATCTGGGCTCGCGGTGCGAAGCTAACCGGTCGCCCGTATCTGGCGCGCGCGGCGGAGGAGCACAGCGGACCGCACATGCCGTGGTTCTGGCAGGGGAAGCTGCAGGGCGGCGGGGTGCTCAACGACATGATGTGCCACTCGGCGCTCGTCGTCCGCCATCTGCTCACGCGCCCGGGCGAGCCGCTTGGCACTGTGCGGCCGGTGAACGTGACGGCGCGCATCGCGAGTCTCAAGTGGTCGCGGCCCGAATATGCGCGGAAGCTTCGCCGCACGATGGGCGCGGAGGTGGACTATCTCAAGCGGCCATCGGAGGATTTCGCGGCGCTCACGATCGAGTTCGAAACCGATGACGGCCACCGCGTCTTCGGCGAGGCGACCACGTCGTGGAGCTTCGTTGGTGCCGGGCTCCGGCTTTCGGCCGAGCTGCTCGGCCCGGAGTACTCGATGTCGTGGAACACCCTCGATGCGGGGCTCAAGCTATTCTTCAGTCGAGAGGTGACCGGGCGCGCAGGCGAAGACCTGGTCGAAAAGCAAAACGCGGAGACCGGGTTGATGCCGGTGGTGGCCAACGAGCCGATGGCGTACGGGTATGAAGCGGAGAACCGGCATTTTGTCCGCGTGTTTCAGGGCAAGGCAAAGCCGCTGCTGACGTTCGATGACGGACTGGAAGTGGTGAAGCTGCTGATGGCGGCATACATGAGCGCTGAGCAGGGCCGCACGCTGCAGTTTCCACCGAGAGGCCTCGCGGGGTTTGTGCCCGCGGTGGCGAAGGGAAAATGGAAGCCATGAGAATGCACCATCGTTTTAGCTCGGCAATTGCCGCCGCCGCGATCGCCACGGTTGTATTCGCGTCGGTCGCAGACGCACAGGGCAAGTGGCCGCCCAACTCCATGGACCGCCCGCGCCCGCCGGTCGTGACCCCCGGGCCTGCCGGCGCGCCGGTCCCACCGCCGTCCGATGCGATCGTGCTGTTTGGCGGTACGTCGCTCGCGGAGTGGCAGTCCGACAGCAACACGCCCGCGCGCTGGACTGTCGCAAAGGGCGGCTACATGGAGGTGGCGCCGGGCAAGGGCACGATCCACACCCGGCGTGCGTTCGGCGACGTGCAGCTCCATATAGAGTGGGCATCGCCGCTGCCGGCGCGAGGCGAAAGCCAGGAGCGGGGCAACAGCGGTGTCTTCCTGATGGGGCACTATGAGATTCAGGTGCTCGACACCTGGCACAACGACACCTACGCCGACGGAATGGCCGGCGCGGTGTACGGCCAGACGCCGCCGCTGGTGAACGCGAGCCGTCCGCCGGGACAGTGGCAGACGTATGACATCGTCTTCCATCGGCCGCGGTTCGATGCGAGCGGCGCGGTGACCACGCCGGCGCGTGTGACGGTGCTGCACAACGGTGTGCTGGTGCAGGACAACACCGGGATCACCGGAGGCACGGTGCACGCGGCGGTGGCGAAGTACGCGCCGCACGCCGACCGGCTGCCGCTCGGGCTGCAGGACCACGGCCGGAAGGTGCGCTTCCGGAACATCTGGATTCGAGAGCTGTCCGACACTCAATGAATGCGCGAGGTCATATGCTGATACGACGAATGCTCGGTGCGATTGCGGTTTGTTTCGTCATCTCTGCGGCGAGCGCCAGCGCGCAGGGAACTCCGGCCTCGCGGGCGCGGCCGGGCGGATCCGCGGCACCCGCCACGCCGGCAATTCCGGCGGTTCCCGTCACCCCTGCACCGAAACTGCTCGACCTCAACTCGGCCACGCGCGACGAACTCGCGGCGCTGCC
>JBDTQV010000320.1:0-3027 GCA_039932015.1 Gemmatimonadota bacterium
GGCGGACAGGCGATCAAAGTGTGCCGCTTCCTCGCGCAACGCGCCGAGCGGCGCGAGTTGCACCCGCACCTCGTCGAGCTCAAGTCGCGCACGCTCGGCTTCGGCCGCCTGCCTGGCAATGTCGGCGGCCTTCTCGCGCGCGCTCGCAAGGCGGCTTTCCAGCACCCGGCGCTCGGTGTCGAGCGCCACCGCGCGCTCTCGCGTGCGCTGGATCGTCTCCCACGCCGGCCGCACCTGCGCGAGCTTCGCTTCCGCCGAGGCGAGGAGCGCGGCACTCCGCAATTCCGCGTCGCGAGCTGTGCGCTCGCGCTCGGTGGCGCGCGCGGTTTCCTCCTCGAGTATGGCCTCATTTGGAAGCCCTGATTGCAGCGCGTCAAGGCGTACACGCAGCCCGGCCCGCCGCTCCTTCAGGCGATCCTGAGCCGCGCGAATGCGCTCGTATCCAAGCACCCGCGAGAGGAACTGCGCCCGCTCCGGCGCGGACATCGCCGCCATGACGGCGAGTTCCTTCTGGCCGGTGAAGTAAGTGTTAAAGAATTCATCGCGCGACATGCCGAGCAGCCGCGTGATCTTGTCGGTCACGGAATCGAGGCTGTTGGCGATCGGAGTGCTCTCGCCGTCCTGGAAGAGTTCGGCCGAGTTCAGGCCACGCACCACGCGGTACCGGCGTGGTCCGAGCGTGAACTCCATCTCGACCTCGACCTTCGAGCGCGGCGGAGCGCCGCGACGGCGGATGCTATCCTTCGCACCGCGCGCGGCCTTGGTCCCGTACATGACCCAGGCGATCGCTTCGAGCAGCGTCGTCTTGCCCGCACCGTTGGGGCCAATGATGCCCGTGAGGCCGGCGCCGAGCTCGATTTCAGTCAGCTCATGCTGGCGAAAGTTCGTGAGCCGCAGCCGATCGATCTGCATCAGCCCGCCTCGTGCTCCACGGTCTCGATCAGCTCGGTACCGAGCGCCACGAAGCGGTCGCGCTCGATTTCCGCCGGCAGCATGCGGCGGGAGAGAAAGCCGCGAACCACTTCGGGCAGCGTTTGCCGGCGGCCGGGCGCGCCGACGCCGACGTCGCGGTGCGGCTCGGGACGGCGGATGTCGAGATTGAACTGCAGCGCCGACGACTTGAGCACCCGGATCGCGGCATGATCGAGCGTGCGCGCGACGTGCCGTGGCACATCCCGCACGATCAACCGCACCATCGCGTCGGCAATCCCACCGTCCACCTCGGCTACACGCGCTGCGATCGCGGCATCGATCAGCGCGGCCGAAAGCTCTGCCGCTTCGATCGGTTCCAGATCGAGGACACGGCGCGTGCCGGCGACCCCGCGCGGCTCCACCGCGCCAGTGCCGAGATCCACGGAGAGCCATCCCTTGCAGCTCACACCGCGATGGAATTCATCCTGCCGCTCGCCCCACAGGTTGGAGCTGCAGTAGTCGAGCGCCCCGGCGTACCAGACGCGCGGCGCCACCTGGTGCTGGACGTGATAGTGGCCAAGCGCGACGTAGCTCCACTCACCAGAGACGAGCTCGTCCGCGCTGAACACGGCGCCGCCGTACTCGACCGCGCTGCGATCGCCGGGAAAAACCCCTTCCACCTCGCCGTGGATGACGAGTACCTGATTCCGTTCAGGTCCGTCGGGCCTGAGCGAGGGCCGGTCCGGCGCGGTGAGCGCCTGGTGCGGCACCGCCAGCACACTCAGGTCGAGCGCGGGATAGACGAAGCGCCGTGCCTCATCGGCGGCGACATCGATGCCGAGCTCCTCGAAGAGGCGAAGAATCGATCCGGTCTCCGTGGAGCGCGGGGTATCGTGATTGCCCGCGATGAGGACCACCGGCGCATCCGGCAGTGCTTCGCGAAGGCGCTGGAACTGGCGGAAGGCGAAGACGATCGCCGAGTTGGTGGGGCGAACAGAATGGAAGAGATCGCCGGCTATGACGATGGCGTCGGGCCGAGCCTCGATGATGCCGTCGATGGCGGCACGGAAAGCCCCGGCCACGTCGGCTTCACGCTGATTGATGCCGGCGGAGGTCTGTCGGTGGTACTGGCGGAAGCCGAGATGGGGGTCGGCGAGGTGCGCGAGCTTCACGGGTGGAGAATCTACACCCTTCACGGACCGTAGGGATCGTCCGGTCCGGGCCGGCGAAGCGCCGTCACTCCGCGGCGGGGCGCGGCCGGCTCCGCGACGACCTTTCGGCCGAGAGCGGCCGCGAAATAGGCACCCGGATCATCCGCCCGCGCTCGGCGCGTCGCCGCCAGCGCGCGCCGGACATCGTCCTCGCGCCGGCCGTCGACGAGTGCCCGGATTGCATCGGACGAGACGCCGCGATCGAGGCCGCGGAGCTGCCGCGCGACGGCGTCGGCGAACGGCAGATCGTGTGCCGGTGGAAACCGTTCGACCCCTTCGCGCCCGCTCAGCACCGCCGGCTTCGGAAAGCGGACGAAAATCGGCTGGGTGAAATGCGGATGCCGCAGCATCAGCTCCCCCTTGGGCAGCGTGGCGAGCTTGATCTTGGTCGCGGGGCTGAGTGTGGCGTATCCAGGGGTCGCGAGCTCGTCCATATCCATTCGCCCATACACGCTGGTCCCGGCGTTGCCTACGACCCGCCGCTGCACCTGCGACCGGAACTGCTGCGCCGAGAAGAGCACGAGACCAAGATACCGGCCGCGCTCGGACAGATCGAGCAGCATTTTTCTCACGTACGTCTCCGCCCCCTCGGCCGGAGCGTACTTGTTGAGCTCGTCGACGAACACGACCACGTGATCGACGCCGAGGTCACGCCGCTCCAGGTGCTCGCGCAGCTTGGACACGACGCGGGCGAAGACGAGGTCCTGCGCGAGCGGATCGAGGCCCGCTACATCGATCACCTGCACGCTGCGATCCTCGAAGCTGCCCCACGGCAGGTCGTTCGGCACCCCGTCGTCGGTGACTAGGCCCTTGGCGCGCGTACTGATATTGCCGAGCCGGTTGCGGACCTTCCGGATCGTGGCGAGATGGTGCGTCTTCCATACTTCCCCGCCCCGGCCGAGCG
>JBDTQV010000321.1:0-3004 GCA_039932015.1 Gemmatimonadota bacterium
CACCGGGACATCAAGCCGGGGAACATCCTCACTTCCGGCGCGCACTCGCTCGTTACCGACTTCGGAGTCGCCAAAGCGCTCAGTGCGGCCATGCCGACCGCGGGCATGACATCGTCGGGCATGGCAATCGGCACACCGGCATACATGGCGCCCGAGCAGCTCGCCGCCGATCCGGCCGCGGACCAGCGCGTCGACATCTACGCGGTGGGGCTGCTCGCGTACGAGCTGCTGAGCGGCGAATCGCCGTTCGTGGGGGCGTCCCCCACGGCCACGATGGCCGCGCAACTCACGCGCGATCCCGCGCCGATCGAGACCGTGCGTCCCGACGTGCCGGCAGCGCTCTCGCAGCTGATCATGCACTGCCTGGCCAAGGATCCGGATCGCCGGCCAGCGACCGCCGCGGCGCTGCTGGCCGAGCTCGAGGCGATTCCCATTCCTTCGGGCGCGACAGCGGCAACGATACCGGCGCGGCGTCCAGCCGCCCGCTCGTCCCGTGGGTGGCTGGCCGGTGCCGTCGGCGTGGCGCTGGTCGCGACGGCTGCCGTTGGAGCGGTGGTCGTTACCGCCCGCTCACGTGAAGCCGCGGCACTGGCGCCGGAGCGCAACCCGGTGGTGTTCACCGGCGATACCACCGCTGGCGTAGCGCTGACGCCGCCGGCCACGCCGGTACCCGCGCGCACGGTGCTGACCCGCGAAGACTCGCTCGCCATCGCACGCGCCGTGCGGGACCGGCTCGACATGACCGCGCCGGCGAAGGCCAGAGGCTCTGCCGCCGCAAGCGCTACGCCAGTGAAGGATGCTGCGATTGAACGGAAGCTCGTCGACTCGATCGTCCGCGCATCGCTCGCTGAATGGAGCCGTCCGGGCTGGGTCGGCGCCGCCAACGCCGAACTCGGTAAAATCCCCCGCTACGCCGAGCGCATGCAGTCGCTCGGCCGGTTCGAGACGCTGCACGTGCCGATGCCGCCGATGCGGACGGGCCCGCGACGCGTCGTCATCACCGAGCCACGCGAGAATCCGGCACATCCGGAGTTGGCGAACGTGGGAACCGCGGTGGCCGAGCGGCTGCGCGACCTGCTTCGCGGGCGGAAGGAGTACGCCATCACGGATCCGAATGCAGTCCGCGAAGTACTGCAGCGTACGCGCGAGATTGCGCAGGTGGCGCAGGCGCTCGGCGCCGACGTAATCGCGTCGATCGACCTGATCCCCGTCCCGGGTGACTCGGTCGTCATGCTGGTGAAGATCCGCGACCTGAGCTCGGAGCCGGCGTACTCGTATCGCGTCGCCGGAGGCGCCACGATGGCGATCGCGGACCTGCCCCCGGCCATCGACCGCACCGCCAACGCCACCGTCCGCTATATCGACGAGATGAGCAACGCGCCGCGACGCATGACACGCGTTGTCATGGTGCCTTCAGGTCCAAGGGAAGGAAGTACGGAAGCGAGGAAGCCGAACGAATAGCGGCTCAGCTATTCGGCCGCGCCGCCCCGCTGCTGCCGGACAGCCACGATCCCAGCCCGCCCCACAGTCCCGGATCCACCACCATCAGCGTCATCATGTACACCGTCACCTGATCGGCCGGATAGCGGGCCGCAAGATCGTCCGCCGCGCGCGCCAGGTCCGCATCGCTCAGCGAGAGCGGGTCCGGCGTGTCACGAATCGTTCCGTTGTCGTGGGCGATTCCAAGACTGTCGAGGAACGCCGCGAGCATCGCAGAGCGATCGCCCAGGTGCAGCGCGATCAGGCCGGCTTCGATCCCCTCCTGCGGCAGCACACCTGGCGCCTGCACCGCGCCCCCGATCTGGTCGGCCGACCATCCGTTGAAGCTGTCAGCCCGGAACGACTTGTAGCGCGGAGTCTTTCGAATGGCCGCGATCAGCACGCTCCTCAACTGGCGATCGCCGGTCACCGCGAGCGCAATTGCCCGCCGGCGATCGTCCGGCGGAATCGCAGCCCAGAGCGTGGCGGCGCGGATCTGTGGCGGATCAGCGGCGAGAGATGCGAGAGCGGGGCTCGAAGCAGGAGGCTGTGTCATGGCCACAATCTACATGACAGCGCGCGACGCGGCGCGGCGTCAGGGCGTGCCCGCCGTGGGGTCGATCTGCGTAGATAAGGCGATTGGAACGTGGCGGCGCAGTTTGCGGTGCGCGACCGGCACGTGTGACCGCCATCACACGCCTCCGTTCGATCGCTTCTACCTACTGCGCGATCGCCGCGGCACGGTAACACTCCTACAGCGTGGTTGTTAGCGCGCACACCCCCCATTTGTGCGAATGCTTGCAATCCTTCCGTCTGCTCATGATTCCATGGCCCGTGGAATGCACCAGTTTCGCTGGTTGGCCGCCGCCCACACCGGGCCCGGAAACGGTAATCTGGAGGATACGCATGGCTTCGTTCCACAATCGGTCGCTCATTCGCGCAGCGCTCGTCGCTGTCAGCACAGTTGCATTTGCCGCCTGCGGCGAGACCGGTCCTAACGGAAGTACGTCGCTCTCTATCCGGCTCAAGGACGTGCCAAGCGAGCTGCAGAAGGCGGTCGTGACGATTTCAGAAGTTGATCTCGTCGGCTCGAACGGCACCATCGTGCTGTCGTCCACTCCCGTCACGGTCGATCTGCTGACACTCGCCGCCCAGACGATGGATCTCGTCAAGGACGCGACGGTTCCTTCGGGCACCTACACCCAGCTTCGATTCAAGATCAGCGGTGCATACATCGAGACCGGTACTCCTGGCGTGACGACGAGCATCTATGCCACGTCGCCCACGTACGCGGGACTGCCGGCCGGAACGCAGGTGACGGGTGACCTGCAGACGCCGAGCTTCGATCAGTCCGGCCTCAAGGTCACCATGCAGGACAACTCACTCGTAATCGAAGGCGATCAGAAAATTCTCCTGGTCGACTTTGACGTGTCACAGAGTTTTGGCCACGCGGCCGGCCAGTCCGACAATTGGGTGATGCATCCGGTGATCACCGGGGGCACGCTCACCGCGAGCGGCGGCGTGC
>JBDTQV010000322.1:0-2986 GCA_039932015.1 Gemmatimonadota bacterium
AACGCCCAGGAGCAGCTCATCGTCGAGCTGTACTCGAAGTGACCATGAGCATCGACCTGACTGGACTGGTTCGCCCGCATCTCGTCGAAATGACGAAGCGGGACGACAACCCGAACGTCGCCGAGTTCCGCCTGCAGCCGCTCGAGCGCGGCTTCGGCTACACCCTCGGCAACTCGCTCCGCCGCCTCCTGCTGTCGTCGCTGCGCGGCACCGCCGTCTGGGGTTTCCGCCTCGACGGGGTGGTGCACGAGCATCAGACCGTGCTGGGCGTCCTCGAGGATGTGCATCAGATCGTGCAGCGCCTCAAGGCGCTGACGCTCGTGCTCGATCCGGAAGTGGATGAAGCGATTCTCCACATCAAGCGCGACGGCGCGGGCCCGGTTTACGCGCGCGATATCCAGGAGCACGGCTCGGTCCGCGTCGGCAATCCCGACCACCTGCTGTTCACGCTCCAGGATGACCGTGATCTGAACATGGAGCTGTACGTCAACAAGGGCCGCGGCTACGTCGAGTCCGAGCTGCACCCGGCCGACCGCTCGCTGCCGATCGATCTCGTCCGCATCGACGCGATCTACAATCCGGTTCGCCGCGCCAACTTCACCGTCGCGGAAACCCGCGTCGGGCAGCGCACCGACTACGACCGGCTCACGGTCTCGGTCGAAACCAACGGCACAATTTCGCCGGAAGACGCTATTGCCTACGCCGCGGCGCTCGCGCAGGAGCATTTCCGCTTCTTCGTCGAGTTCGGCAAGGTGCCGGCCATGCGCGACGCCGGCAACGGCACCGAGGTCGGCAGCAGCAACCTGCGCCAACGCCTCAGCCGCCTGATTGACGACCTGCAGCCGGCGCTGTCGGTGCGCTCGCTCAATTCGCTCAAGAACTCCAACATCCGGACCCTCAAGGATCTGGTCGAGTTCTCCGAGGAAGACCTGCTCAAGGTCAAGAACGTCGGCGAAAAGGCGCTCCAGGAAATCGCGGAGCTGCTGCAGCGCGAAAATCTGAACTTCGGCATGACCTTCGAAGAGGCCGATGGCGACCTCCGCGTCGCGAAGGCCGGGCAGCCGCCCGCGATGCATGCGGCTGCGGGTAACGGGGAGAACGCGTAAATGCGCCATCGCGCCAAGGGCCGCCAGCTCTCGCGGACGTCGACGCACCGAAAGGCGATGCTCAACAACATGGCGACGAGCCTGTTCGAGCACGGACGTGTCGTGACGACCGAAGCCAAGGCCAAGGAACTCCGTCCGTTCGCGGAGCGGTTGATCACCCTTGCGCGCCGCGGCGATCTGCATGCCCGCCGGCTCGCCTCGCAGAAGATCAAGGATCGCGCGGCGCTCTCGAAGCTGTTCACCGATATTGGTCCGCGCTTCGCGGCCCGTCCGGGCGGCTACACCCGGATTCTCAAGCTGGGTCATCGCAAGGGTGACGGCGCGGATGTCGCGCGCATCGAGCTCCTCGCCGAGTGATCGGTTTCTCGAAGATTCGCGCAAATGAAAAGGGGACCCTAGGGTCCCCTTTTTTCCGCCCGGCCGCCGCGCGATCAGCTCGCCTTCGCGACCTTGTTGCTCTTGAGGCACTGCGTGCAGACGCGTACGCGCTTGGGCGCCCCGTCGACCAGCACACGCACCGTCTGGAGATTGGGATACCAGCGGCGCTTGGTGCGGTTGTTGGCGTGGCTCACGTTGTTGCCGGTGACCGGCCCCTTGGCGCACACGGTACAGACCCGTGCCATATGATCCATCCTTCAGAAGGTGCTCGACGTCGCGTAACGATAGCAGCCTGCCAATTTAACGCGCACGACGCGCCGACACAACCTCCCCAGGTGAACGCATGCCCAAGGCACTGATCACCGGCATTACCGGCCAGGACGGATCCTATCTGGCCGAGCTGCTGCTCGAAAAAGGGTACCAGGTCGTGGGTGTGGTACGTCGCACCAGTCATCACAGCTACGAGCGGATCGAGCACCTGCTCGACCGGATCGAGATCGTGCCCGCCGACCTGCTCGACCAGCACTCGCTCACGGTCGTCCTGCAGGACACCCGGCCGGACGAGGTCTACAACCTGGCCGCGCAGAGCTATGTGCCCACCTCGTGGTCCCAGCCGGTGCTCACCGGCGAGTTCACCGCGCTGGGCGTCACCCGGATCCTCGAAGCGGTACGGCTGGCGCATCCCACCGCCCGGTTTTACCAGGCGAGCTCGTCCGAGATGTTCGGCCGGGTCACCGAGACCCCGCAGCGGGAGACCACGTCGTTCTATCCGCGTTCACCATACGGGGTCGCGAAGGCGTACGGCCACTGGATCACCGTCAACTATCGCGAATCGTACGGGCTCTACGCGGTGAGCGGCATTCTCTTCAATCACGAGTCGCCCCGGCGTGGCATCGAGTTCGTGACGCGGAAGGTGACCGACGGCGTGGCGCGCATCAAGCTCGGCCTCGCGCGCGAGCTTCGGCTCGGGAATCTCGACGCGCAGCGTGACTGGGGATTTGCCGGTGACTACGTCGATGCGATGTGGCGCATGCTGCAGCAGCCCACGGCGGGCGACTACGTAATCGGCACCGGCATCGGCCACTCGGTGCGTGACCTCGTCGAGGCGGCGTTCTCGCACCTGGGACTCGACTGGCGCGAGTATGTGGTCACCGATCCGAAGTTCATTCGCCCGGCTGAGGTCGATCTGCTGATCGCGGATCCGTCGAAGGCGAAGCGGGAACTCGGCTGGCAGCCGAGCGTGTCGTTCGAGCAGCTGGTGGCCATGATGGTCGACGCCGATCTGGCGAGACTGAGCGCCCGCCGGTGAAGGTGCTGGTCACCGGGGCCGACGGGTTCGTCGGCCGCTACCTGGTGCGACATCTGCTCGCGTCCGGTCACGCGGTGCGAGCGGGCGCGCGGCCCGGTGCGGCGCCGGCGAGCGTGTGGTTCACGCCGGCCGAACAGCGCGCTATCGAATGGGTGCCGCTCGAGTTGCTGGACGCCGATTCGGTGCGGGCGGC
>JBDTQV010000323.1:0-2973 GCA_039932015.1 Gemmatimonadota bacterium
ATTGAGCTCCCGGCACGAGACCACACCACCCCATTTTCTGGTTCGATGTTCCCCAAAATCTCGCGCATGCCCCGGAACCCTCCGCGCCTCTGCGGTAAAAAAACCACCCAGATTTCCGAACTTTCCGAATCCCACCAACCGCCCCGCGCACTGCAAGTAGGCACTTGCTCCTGCGCCAACACCCCATTATCCTCTGCGCCCTATGGAAATTCGCACCAGGATTCTCCAGGCCGCCGCGCGCATTTACGCCGAAACCGGGTTCCGGGGCGCCACCACGCGCCGGATCGCCACTGAGGCCGGGGTCAACGAGGTCACGCTCTTTCGCCACTTCGGGTCGAAATCCGCCCTGATTGGCGAGGCCATCGGCCTGGCCGGGCAGCAGACGCTCCCAACCGAGCTGCCGGCCGCGCCCGCCGACCCGGAGAGCGAGCTCCTCGCCTGGGCTGGCCACCACATCGACGGGATGCGCGAAAAGCGCAGCCTCATCCGCACCTGCATGGGCGAGTCGGCCGAGCATCCGGAGATGATGCCGCCGTGCGGCTCGCCGCCGGCGCTCGCCGCCACCGCGCTCGCCACCTACCTCGACCGTCTGAGATCCGCCGGCATCGCGCGCGCCGCATTCGATTCGCGCACCGCCGCCGCATTCCTGATGGGCGCCCTCTTTGCCGACGCAATGGGACGCGATCTCATGCCCGACATGTACCGCAACGACCCTCACCAGGGCCTCGCCGAGTACGTGCGACTCTTTCTGCGGGGCATCGGGGTAGCACTCACATGAAATGTTCACAGGCGCTTCCGCTGAACGCGCTTCTCACGGCACTGGCAATCTGCGCCCTTCCCGTGGCGTCCGCCCGCGCGCAGGGTCCCGCGACCTCCGGCCGCCCGCTTTCGGGCCGCCCGCTATCGATCGAGGACGCGCTGCAGCTCGCCGGCGGCTCCAGCGAAGCGGTAGGCATCGCGCGCGCCGGGGTGAAGCGGGCGCAGGGCCAGCAGCGCCAGGCTCGCGCCGATTATTTCCCCCAGCTCACCGGCTCTGCGGCGTACACGCGCACCCTCCACTCGCAGTTCTCGCGGCTGGGTGGCTCCGACTCGACTGCCGCGGACACCACCACTTCCACCACCTGCAGCCGGTTTGCGCCCAACCCCAACCTGCCGATCGGCGAGCGGCTCGATTCGCTCGAGGCCGCAGTCCAGTGCAGCGCGAATGCGAACCCGTTCGCGGCGTTCAGCAACCTGCCGTTCGGACAGAAAAACCAGTACAACCTCGGCCTGCAGTTCTCCCAGAATCTGTTCACCGGCGGCAGGATCGGCGCGCAGAACCGCGTCGCCAACGCCAACCGGCGGAGCGCCGAAGTCGAGCTCGGCTCGCAGCAGGCGCAGCTCCGGCTCGACGTGACGCAGGCGTACTTCGATGCCGTCCTCAGCGATCGCCTCGTGGACATTGCCGACTCGGCGCTGGCACAGGCGGAGCGCACGCTCAAGGACACCCGGCTCGCGCGCGAAGTCGGCAATGTGCCCGAGTTCGAGCTGCTGCGCGCGCAGGTCTCGCGTGACAACCAGCGGCCCATCGTCATTCAGCGTCACTCGCAGCGCGACATCGCCTACCTGCGTCTGCGGCAGCTCCTCAACCTGCCGTACGAGCAGCCTTTGGCGCTCACCACGCCGCTCGGTGAGGCTGACAGTGTGGCGGCGCCGGGCGCGTCCGCGGAAGCGACCGAGGTTGGCGACACGTCGGTCGATCGTCGCGCGGCCGTGCGGCGCGCTGCCGAGACCGTGAACGTGCAGGAAGGCCGGCTCGGTATTGCCCGTGCGGCGGCCTTGCCGCAGCTCCGGCTCACCTCCGCGTTCGCGCGCATTGCTTATCCGTCCTCCGGACTTCCCGGCTGGAACGATTTCGTGACTGACTGGTCGGTCTCGCTGGGCCTCACCGTGCCGCTCTTTACCGGGGGGCGCCTCAGCGGCGATCGCATGGTCGCGAACGCCGACGTAGAAGAGGCGCGGCTCCGGCTGCAGCAGACGCGGGAACAGGCGTCGCTCGACGCGCGTACCGCGCTCGCCACGATCGAGGCAGCGCGCGCCGGCTGGGAGGCGAGTGCCGGTACCGTCGAACAGGCGCAACGCGCGTATGCCATCGCCGAGATCCGCTATCGCGAAGGCATCTCCACGCAAACCGAGCTCGGTGACTCGCGGCTCCTGCTGCAGCAGGCACTGGCCAACCGTGCTCAGGCCGCACGCGATCTCCAGGTAGCACGCGTCCGCATTGCACTGCTGCCGGATCTGCCGCTTGCCTCGGGCGCGGGCGCACTGCAGGTCACGACGGCAGGCGCATCGACGCAGCCGGCCGCGGCAGCCTCCACGGGAACGACGTTCAGATGAGTGGATTTTACTTGAACAAAGACGGAGCGGGCGCGATGAAGATTCTGCGGTATGGTATGGTGCTGATGCTCGCTGGAGTTGCGGCGTGCGGAAAGAAGTCGGCCGCGGCAACCGAGGAGACGGCTCCGCCCGTCGTGCTCGGCCCCGAGAATGTCGCCGTCGTGAATGAAGCCGAGCTGCAGTCGGGCCCGACGATCTCCGGCGCGCTCGCCGCCGAGCGCGAGGCCACGGTCCGCGCCGAGGTGGGCGGTCCGATTCTCAGCGTCTCGGCGGAGCAGGGACAGCCGGTGAAGAAGGGTGCGGTACTCGCGCGCATCGATGACACGTCATTGCGCGATCAGTACCTGTCGACCCGCGCCGCCGTCCGCACCGCGTCCGAGAACCTGCAGAACGCCCGCCGCAACACCGAGCGCACGACGCGACTCGCGGCGGCTGGTGCCGTCGCCGACCGCGAGCTGGAGCAGTCGCGTGTGAGTGCGACGAGCGCGGAGGGCGCGGTGGCCGATGCACAGGCACGACTGTCGATGGCCCAGCGGCAGCTTTCGAAGACCACGATCACGGCGCCGTTCAACGGCGTCGTGAGTGAGCGGCAGGCGA
>JBDTQV010000324.1:0-2963 GCA_039932015.1 Gemmatimonadota bacterium
TAGCACGGATACGGCTTGCCCCGGAGACTGGCGAACGCCGTGCGCGAATTGGCGAACGTGTTCACCCGAATGCCGAACCACGCCACGCCATAGCTGCCGACGATGCCAACCACGCTGAAGAGGAGGATGATCGCCACCTTGAACGCCGGCATGCCGCGCGTCACCGTGCCGGCCGCGTCGACCGAGGTCGCCAGCGTACCGAAGTAGAGCGTGATGATCGTGCCGATGAAGAGCCACAGGACCATCAGAAACTTGCCCTGGGTGATCAGGTAGGTCTTGCACGTCTCGTAGATCAGCTCCGAGACGGTGCGCATCGACTGATGCACCGCCATGTTCTTCAGCTGCGTATAGATCATGAGCCCAAACAGCAGGCCCAGCGCGCAGACGACGAGGCCGGCCATGAGCAGCGTACGCCCGCTCACGCTGCCGAAGAACAGGACGGACCCGAGATCCGGCAGGCGCAGATTTGCCTCCCCGCCTCCGTGGGAAGCTTCCTGCGCGAACGCCCCGGCCGGGGCCAGGGCGAGCAGCATCATGAGAGTCACCGCGCGTACACGTTGTCCGCCTCGAACCATCCGCTTCATCATTACATCTCCTGGGTAACGCGGGAACGGCACGCCGGAGGCGTGCCGCGCGGGATCAATAGGCGCCGATCGGCCGGTGGCCGGGTTTGGCCGCGGTGTGCAGCAAGGTCAGGAAACGCCGGCCGAGTTTGTCGATTTCACTTTCGCCCGGCTGGTCGGTCGCGATGGTGACGAGGGTGTAATGTCCGCCTTCGGCCTGCACCGTCACCGACAACGTGCCGATGGGGCCGGCGAAGCCACGCCGCCGCGGCTCCTCCTCGATGGGACCCAGCCGCGCCCCGAAGAAGGCGGTCGCACGCGCGACCGCCGCTTCCGGAGCAAGCTGCGTCCGGTGAAAGTATTTCATGACTCCTGGTAGTACTCGATGCCGAGGTGCGTGATCTGCTCCTCGCCCATCATGTAGCGGAGCGTGTTCTTGAGCTTGGTCTGCTGAATGAAGAGGTCGTGCTCGGGATAGAGACCCGGTGCCACCTGCGGACTCTTGAAGTAGAACGAGAGCCACTCCTGGATGCCGCTCATGCCGGCGCGCTGGGCCAGGTCGAAGAAGATCGCGAGGTCGAGCACCAACGGCGCCGCGAGAATCGAGTCGCGGCAGAGGAAGTCGACCTTGATCTGCATCGGATAGCCAAGCCATCCGAAGATGTCGATGTTGTCCCAGCCCTCCTTGTTGTCGCCGCGCGGAGGGTAGTAGTTGATGCGAACCTTGTGGTACATCTTGCCGTACAGCTCCGGATAGAGCTGCGGCTGAAGGATGTGCTCGAGCACGCCGAGCTTGGACTCTTCCTTCGTCTTGAAGCTCTCCGGATCGTCGAGCACTTCGCCGTCGCGGTTGCCGAGAATATTGGTCGAGTACCAGCCGGCCACGCCGAGCATGCGCGCCTTGAACATCGGCGACAGGACCGTCTTGAGCAGCGTCTGGCCGGTCTTGAAGTCCTTGCCGCCGATGGGGACGCCCTTGTCCTTCGCGAGCTGCTCCATGGCCGGAAAGTCACAGCTCAAATTCGGCGCGCCGTTGGCGAACGGCACGCCTTCCATCAGCGAGGCCCACGCATACAGCATCGACGGCGCGATCGACGGATCGTTTGCGTCCATCGCCGCCTCGAATGCCTCGAGCGTCCAGTGCGTCGGGCCGGGCGCGATGAATACCTCGGTCGATGCACACCAGACCATCACCAGGCGGTCGCACTTCTGCTTCGCCTTGAAGTCGCGAATGTCCTGCCGGAGCAGCTCGGCAAGATCGCGCTTGGTCTTCCCTGCCTTCACGTTCACACCCTCGAGCCGCTTCACGTAGAACTGGTCGAAGACAGCAGGCATCGGCTTGATGCCCTTGAGGAATCCGGCGATCGGCTCGATGTGCTCGTGCTTGTCCAGCACGCCCGCATGCAGCGCCGCTTCGTAGGCGTTGTGCGGAATCGGATCCCACGCGCCAAACACCAGATCCTCGATGGCGGCCAGCGGGGCAAATTCACGGATAAGCGGGGCCCGCGCGTCGGTACGCTTGCCCAGACGGATCGTACCCATCTGCGTCAGCGAGCCGATCGGCGAAGAGGCGCCACGGCGAATATTCTCGACACCGGCGATGAAAGTCGTGGCCACGGCGCCGAGTCCGACGCAGAGTACCCCGAGCTTTCCCTTGGCTGGCGCGATGGGCCGTGCGGTCTTTTCAGCCACTGCTAACGTCCTTTCGAGAGGGGATCGAGCGCCGCGGGCTGCGCGGCCGCTCCGCGGGCCGGCTCACTCGCCGAGGCCACGCGATAGACATAGACGAAGCGCTGCAGCACCGTGATGATCGAGGCGACGGCGAGCAGCGCCACCACCGCTTCGAGTACCTGTGCGTGCGCGCTGCCGCCGAACACGAGCGATGCGAGTCCGAGTCCCAGTATGCGCTCCGCACGCTGAGCGATGCCGACCTTGCAGTCGAGGCCCAGGCCTTCCGCGCGCGCCCGCGCGTACGAGACGAGCAGCGAAGCGAGAATCGCGACCATGCAGAGCACGACCGCGGGAATGCGCCACGCCACGTCCGGATCGCGCAGCAGAAATACCGCGATACCGATGAACGTTGCGCCGTCACCGACGCGATCGAGCGTCGAGTCGTAAAATGCGCCGAAGCGGGTCTCCATCGCGCCGCCGCGCGCAACCTGGCCGTCGAGCGTATCCGCGATGCCACTGATGAGCAGGAGGGCGCCGCCAATCCGGACGTGCCCCATCCCGTACGCCAGCGCCGAAATGAGGACGAACCCGGTACCGATGGTGGTGATGGTATTGGGACGGACACCGGAACGAATGAGGGCGTCCACCGACGGGCGAACGACGGCATAGTACGGACGTTCCAGGGCGCCGAGCAATTTCACCGTTGTACCGTCCTCGGTTTCCGGGGTC
>JBDTQV010000325.1:0-2949 GCA_039932015.1 Gemmatimonadota bacterium
CACCGATTCCGGATGAAACTGTACGCCCGTGACGGGGTGGGTGCTGTGCTCGATTGCCATGATCTCTCCATCATCATCGGTCGCGGTGACGTGCAGCTCATCGGGGAGCGACACGCGATCCACGGCAAGCGAGTGGTAGCGCGCAGCGGAAAACGGCGTGGGCAGGCCACGGAACACCCCGCGTCCATCGTGATGGATGCGCGAGGCACGGCCGTGCATCGGACGCGCCGCCCGCATGATGCGCGCGCCATATGCGGCGGCAATGCACTGGTGTCCAAGGCACACGCCGAGAATCGGCGTGGTTGCGCCGAAACGGCGGACCGCGCCGGTCGAGATCCCCGCTTCGGCCGGCGAGCGCGGGCCGGGCGATATGATGATGTGGCTCGGGCCGAGTACCGCAATTTCATCGAGCGAAATCACATCGTGCCGGCGCACGAGCGGCTCCGCGCCCAGCTCGCGTACATAGCGCGCCAGCGTATGAACGAACGAATCGTAGTTGTCGATGAGGAGGATCATGCGCCAGCCAGCGCGTCGAGAATGCCGCGCGCCTTTGCGAGCGTCTCGTCGTATTCCGCCGCTGGGTCGGACTCTGCGGTGACGCCGCCACCGGCGGAAACATACGCCACGCCGTCGCGGATGATCGCCGTGCGGATCGCGATGCTGGTATCCATCGCGCCGGTGACGCTCAGGTACCCGATCGCGCCGCAATACACGCCGCGCCGGGTTGGCTCGAGCTCAGCGATGATCTCCATCGCGCGAATCTTCGGCGCTCCGGTGATGGAGCCGCCAGGAAAGGTCGCGCGCAGCAATTCGACCGCGCCGATGCCCTGCTCCATGGTCCCGACCACGGTGGAGACGAGGTGATGCACCGTGGGATGCCGTTCGGCGACGCATAGCTCCGTCACCTCGACCGTACCCGGCTCGCACACACGCGAGAGATCGTTCCGCAGCAGGTCCACGATCATTACGTTCTCGGCGCGATCCTTTGCGCTGCCGGCGAGCGCAGCCTCGAGTGCGGCGTCCTCGTCCGGCGTGGCACCGCGCGGCCGCGTCCCCTTGATTGGCCGCGTCTCGACTCGCCGGCCGTGCAGCTGCAGGAACCGCTCGGGTGACGCGCTGAGAATGCTGAATGTTCCGGCGTCGAAGATTGCGCTGAACGAGGCGGGATGCCGATTGCGCAACCGCCGGTAGAGCGCGAGCGGAGATTCCGCGACGTGGATCTCGAACCTCTGTGACAGGTTCACCTGAAAGGCATCGCCGGCCAGGATGTACTCGACGATATTCGACACAGCCGATCGATAGTCGTCTGGCGCGAAAGTGGAGCGGACACCCTGAGCGGCAAAGCTCGGCACCGGCCACGTTGGCGGGGCGGGAGGCTGCGGATGAGGCGCGGGCGAGCTCGATGCCGTTTCCCGGTGCGCGCCTGCACCCGCATCACGCGCGAGCGCACCGCGCATCCACGCAAGTCGCTCGCCGGCATGCCGTCCTCCAATGCCGCTCGACACGATCCACGCAGTGCCCTGCTCGTGATCCCATGCGACGATTGCGTCATACACACTCAGCAGTACATCAGGCAGTCCGAGGTCGTCGTACACCGCCGCCGGAATCCGCTCGAGTGTGGCCCCCCAGTCATACCCCACGTAGCCCGCGGCACCGCCCTGAAATGGCGGCAGAAGCGAGACCGCATCGCGCGTCGAGCCCATCGCGGCGCTTGCGGCAGACAGCGCATCTCCCGGTACTGCACGCCACCGCCCGGCTTCGAGCTGCTCGGTCACGCTGCCGCGGCTCCGGACAACGGTGACCGGGTCGGCCGCTGCGTATGAGTACCGCCCGCGCGGGCCGCGCTCGGCGCTGTCGAGGAGAATCGGGTATGGGTACGATGCGAGCCGAGCGTACGTCTCGACGGGGTCGGGCGGCGGCACCAGCGGAAACGCGAGAGGCGCCGGGCTGCTCACGCCGTCGGCTTGGGAGTGCCGCCGCTGACCCACTTCCTGGTGGTGCCGTCGAGCGCGCCGCCGGCGGGCCGCCAGAGCGCCTGGCGCTCGATCGACTGCGCGAGCTCGAAGTCCTTGTCGGTGATTCCGCCGGCGGAGTGGGTGTTCAGCCGAACGGTCACCCGGCCCCAGCTCACCGCAAGATCCGGATGGTGATCGGCCGCCTCGGCAATGAAGGCGATCGCATTGACGAGCATGATCGTCGTCGGCCACCCGTCGGTCGTGTAGGTGCGCTCGATCGCGCCGCCGGCATGCGTCCATCCTGCCATCGCGGCCAGCCGCTCTTCAAGCGCGTCGCCCGAGTACGTCTGTTCAGCTCTCGCCATGATCTCTCCTCGTATTGGTCGCCTATCTTTGGCAGACGGTCAGAGGACCGTGCGCCACGTCGCCGCCTGTCCCGGGCTCTCCTCCACCTCCAGCTCGAGCAGCGCGAGGTGGGTGACGCCCTCCGCCGCCAGCGCTTCGCGTACCTGCTGCCCGATGTATTCGGCGAGCATCTCCGCAGTGGTGTTGGCGATTGGCAGCAGCGCGCAATCGCGGCGCGGAAACACGTACCGCGGCTGCCCGTGCACGGCGACGCTGACCTGTTCGTCCGATTCGGCAATCGCGAGCTTGGGATTCTCGAGCGGCAGCAGCACCTTGTGATCCACGGCATCGACCAGCCGGCGGGCAATCTGCTTGAGCACGCTGAAGTCCACGACGAAGCGCACTTCATCGTCCAGCGAGCCTTCCACCGCAATGCCCACCCGGTAGTTGTGCCCGTGGAGCGTTTCGCAGCGGTGCCCCTGAAACGTGATGAAGTGCGCCGACGCAAAGACGAGATAGTCCTTGCTGACCGACACTCTGAAGCTGTTCACGTCGTCGCTCTCCATGCGGAAGCCGTCACAAAGGTAGACCCTGCATGCCTGAAAAAACACGGCTCCGCCGAGAAGTGCTCGCGCGCCGCGATGCCGAA
>JBDTQV010000326.1:0-2943 GCA_039932015.1 Gemmatimonadota bacterium
GGGCCAGAGACGAAAGGCCCATGACCGCACCGGGGCCACGCGGTGGAAGCGCGGGGCAAAGATTGAAGAACGGTTCGCAAACGGTAGCCGGAGGTATCGGTCGAGCTCCGCGCCGTCGAATGGCAGCGCGAGATGGCTCTTCACGATTCCGGCGGCGCGCGGATCCGCAGTCCACACCGGACTCTGTGTCAGGGACCCATCGACCATCAGCCAGGTGTCCGGCGCTACGGCTCGATATTCCGCGCCGACAGCAACCTCGATCGCCGTGCGTGCGCGATCCACCGCGCGCGCGGCCGCGTTCAGATCGCGCGCCGGATGCGGCGACTCATCTTCCGGCAAGAGCACCAGATCCGTACCGGCGAGGGCATCGCCTGCCGCGGCGATTGACGAGGGACGCGCCACCACGATAGTGCGGCGCCTGACGCACGCAGTATGGAGCACGCGGTCGCGTCGCTCCCGCACGGCGGCCGCGACCTCGGCCACGATGACCGGTGAAGCGCCTGCGTACGCAACGACTTCAGATCGCTGGGTGCCATCGAGAAACGCTACGACACCAGGCCACAACTCCCGCTCGCCCACCGTGTGATATGAGAGCGCGGCGTCCTCGATCAGCTCAGCCGGCTCGATGCTGGCCTGTTCGGCACGGCCGCGACTTGCCTCCGATGCGCCGGCAACCGGCGCCAACCCCGCGCGACCAAGGGCGCGCCGCAGCCGTTCGCTGAGCGTAGACATCACGCGGGCGGCGGCGTCAGTCGTCGTCGAGGGCGGGAAAGGCAGGAACGCCGGTGAGCCAGAAGCCGGCAACGCCGCCGTCCAGATCGACTTCAATGAAGAAATGATCTGCGACACGCACCACTTCCACCGGCCGCGTCGAACCGATGCGAAGATGGAATACGTTTTCGGTGGCGTCGGTCCGGACGGTCAGCGAGGTGTCCACTTCCATCGACGTGATGCCGGGACGAGACGGGCTCTTGGCCGCCACGACGCGGCCTTCCGTGAGCTGCGCCGGCACGCGCAGATCGGCGCCGGTCTCGACTTCCGGCCACACGACGATGTCGAGACCACAGATCACACCGTCATTTACGTCGAGCACGGCGATCGAGCCAAGCTCGTCGGTGAGCTCGACCGTGCCGGTGAGGCCGCCCACCTTCCGGCTCGCCTTGAATGAGCCCGACAGGATGTCGGTCTCGGCGTCCCACCGCCACGCCACAGCCGGAAGGCGTCCGCTCAGCGGCTCGATGTGCGCCGCGAGCGTCATGCCTTGACCGGGGTCACGGGAACACCCGCGAGCCGGTCGATCACACGCAGCACGCGGTCCATCGCAGTGGCAAGATCCTTGTCGGACACCGAATAGCTGAGCCGGACCCACCGGTCGTCGCCAAAGGCGCCGCCGGGGACGAGTGCCACGCCCTCCTCCTGCATCAGCCGATCGCAGAACGCGGTTCCGGTGAGCGGCTCTCCTTCGCGGATCCCGTCGACCCGAAAGAAGAAATAGAACGCGCCGTGCGGCTCGATGAACTCGATGCCCGGCGCTTCGCTGCGGAATCGCTCGACCAGATAGTCGCGGCGCTGTCGAAACGCCGCCACCATCCGTTGCACATCCGCTTCGACCCGCTCATCGGTGAAGGCCGCGGCCGCCGCCCACTGCGCAGGGTGGTTGGCACCCGTCGTCGTGTGGCTCTGGAGCGCGCTCATCGCCTTGCACACGTGCGCAGGTGCGTATGCCGCGCCGATGCGCCACCCGGTCATCGCGTACGCCTTGCTCGCGCCGGCGATCACCACGGTACGTTCGAGCAACTCGTCCGGCAGGTCGAGCACGGATGGCGCAGGTCCCGGCCCGTAGTTGATCCGCCGATAGATCTCGTCCGAGATGATCCAGACTTCGTGCTTCCGCGCCCACTCGGCGATGGCCTTGAGTTCGGAGAGAGTATAGACCGCGCCGGTCGGGTTGCACGGTGAGCAGAGTATGAGCCCTTTGGTCAGCTTCGAATAGGCGCGATCGAGATCGCGGACGCTCACCTTCAGGCCCCACTCGATATCGCCGGGCACCAGCACCGGCTCGGCGCGGGAGAGATAAACGATCTGCGGATACGACACCCAAGCCGGCGCGGGGATCAGCACGCGGTCATGCGGACCGAACAGCGTGAAGCACGTGTTGAAGAGCGACTGCTTCGACCCAGAGCTGACCAGCACGCGTTCCGCATCCACCGGGCGGCCGCCTGACAGTTGCGAGAGCGAGTTTGCAATCGCGGCGCGCAGCTCCGGGATACCGGCATTCGGTGCGTAGCGCGTCATCCCGCGCTGGATCGCCTGAATGCCCGCCTGTGATACGGCCGCCGGCGTATCGAAATCCGGCTCGCCGACGCTCAGGTCGTACACGTCCTCACCCGCAGCGCGCCGGCGCTTGGTCGCGTTGCTGATCGCGATCGTCTCGGATGCTCGAAGATGCTGGACGTTGAGAGACAGCGGATCGGGCATGCCTGAATCCATGAAGAAGAGCGCGAGGATGCGACCACCGGATGAAAAGTCCGTTGGCTGCGGAGCGATGTCAACGGTGCTAGTTTCCCGCCTCGCTCGCCCACTGCAAGGTGGCGCCATGCTTCATGATATGACGGGGGACCTGTGCCGGGATTCGAGGAACTGCACGTCACGCGCGCGGCGGCCGAGGCACTCGATGCACTCGGTTGGACGACGAACAGCACGGCCGCGCGAGAGGCCGCGCCGAGCGCCGCGCGCGGGCACAACCTCGTGATCGTCGCCCCGCCGTCTCCCGCATACGCCGCGCCCGCGCTGGCCGGGCTGCTCGGACGGCTGGGCGGCGAGGGGGGCGCGCGCGCCCTGCTGCTCGCACCAGCCGCCGAGCTCGACCAGTGGGGCGCGCTTGCCCACCGCCTCGCGCGCGACCTGCCGACCCGCATTCAGGTGGCGCACGGCGAAGCGCGC
>JBDTQV010000327.1:0-2941 GCA_039932015.1 Gemmatimonadota bacterium
CTGGCCCGGTGTGCTACGGCGGGCACCGCGAATCAGCGCGCCTGTCTCTACGCCCATCTCGCGGAGATGGACGCGCCGCTCAACGGCGCATACGCCGACCTGATCAATGCACTGAGGCGGCGCGACCGCGCGCGCGAGCCGGCGTCGGTGCGTAGCCTGCGGGAGCAGCAGCGCGCGTGGCTCATTGCGCGCGACCGGGCGTGTCGTCCCAACCGGCCGTCGGGGGCGCTATGGGGCGCGGCGCGCGCACGGTGCCTGGGCAGCAAGTCTGTCGTGCGCGCCAGGGATTTGCGATCGCGCGTGCAGTCGGTATCCGCACGCCAGACCGCAACTCGATCAGTGGCGGTCACGGTGCGGGCGCGCCGATCACCGGCAGTACCACATGGCTCGCCTGGCGCGCTGATCGCGCGATCCGCTGAGTCGCCGACCGATAGTCGGACGCCTTCGCGTTGAAGATGTTGGGTACGAACGTCTGTGGGTTCCGGTCGATGACGGGAAACCAGGTGCTCTGCAGCTGCACCATGATCCGGTGACCGCGGCCAAAGCGATAATTCTGGCCGTGTAATGACCACTCGTACGGAAGCACCGCGTTCGGTGGGATGGCCGCGGGATGTTCGAAGCTGGTGCGATACCGCCCGCGAAACACTTCGTTCGAAATCATGAATTCGTACCCACCCATCGTGGGCGCTGCGGGATATTCGTCCGGGTAGACGTCGATCAGCTTGACGATCCAGTCGGCATCGGTGCCGGTGGTGGCGGCGAAGAGATGCGCCATCACGTCTCCGGCGATCGTAATGTTTTCGGTGAGCGGCTCGGTCTGCCAGGTGAGCACATCCGACCGCCCGTCGACGAATCGCTGGTCCTCGGTAAGCCAGGTGTACCAGCCGGAGCCGCGCGGATCATACGTCGGCTGAATTGGACGCTGGCGGTACGGAACCGGGTGTGCCGGATCGGAGACGTAGCTGTCGAATGCCGCCGCGTCGGTCGGCGGGTCGAATGAAAGGCGCCCGCCCGCACGGAAATAGAGCGGGCGATCATGGGCCTGGCGGCGCGGCGGCCAGGCATCGAAGTGGCGCCACTCGTTGGAGCCGGCTTCGAATGTGGTAGCCTCACTTCGGTAGGCCGTGCCCTTGTCTTTGAGATACCAGGCGAAGAACGGCGCCTGGATGCTGTCACGGTAGAACTTGGCGGTCGCGCTCCCAAAGTCGATGCGGCCGAGCGTCTGCCCCTTGGTGGCGTTCCAGCCGCCGTGGTTCCATGGACCGACGACGAGGAAATTCATGTTGTCGCGGTCGAGCGGCTCGAGTCGCCGGTAAATCGCGATCGGTCCGTAGAAGTCCTCCTGATCCCACCATCCCGCAACGTTCAGCGTAGGCACCGTCACCTTGGTCAGCGCGGGGATGAGCGTTTGCCGCTGCCAGAACGCATCCCAGTCCGGGTGCGCCGCATAATCATTCCAGGTGGGAATCTTGGCGTGCAGATAGTTCGCGTTGACGTTGGCGAGCGGTCCGAGGGAGAGATACCAGTCGTAGGTGTCGTAGCGGTCAAAGGCGAAGCGCTCGTTCTGCTTGCTCGTCTCCATCATCGTCGCGTATTCGAACCCGTAGCTCAGCCGGAACGCACCGTTGTGATGGAAATCGTCACCCAGCCACATGTCTGCCGGGGATGCCTGGGGCGACACCGCCTTGAGCGCTGGATGCGGATCGGTGAGCGTCATGGCGGTGGTCCAGCCGTCGTACGAGACGCCGAGCATGCCGACGCGCCCGTTGTTGCCCGCCACGTGGGCGAGAACCCACTCGATCGTATCGTAGGCGTCGCTGGCTTCGTCGATTGCGGCACGATCCGCGTGGTCGCGCGCGGGGCGCTGCATCACGAACGTGCCGTCGGACTTGTAGCGGCCGCGGATGTCCTGAAACACGAAGATGTAGCCTTCGTCCGCGAGCTCCTTGTAGGAGCCGGCGAATTTGCCGGCGGCGCCGTCGATTCCGTACGGTGTGCGGTTGAAGATCACCGGCAGCGGGCCGCTCGCGTTCTTCGGGACGTAGACGTCGGTATTGAGCGAGACGCCATCGCGCATGGCGATGCGGACGTTCGTGCGGGTGAAGGCGTCGCCGGGAGCGGGCGCCTGGGCGCCGAGGGAAGCAGCGAGAATTGCGCCGAGAGCGATGCCGGCGCTGAGTGCGCAGCGAAGGGTGGTGGGCATTCCGATCAGCTCGCGAGGATGTAGTTGCAGCCGGCTTCCTGCGCACAGAGCACTGCAAACACGCCGGACGGCTGCAGCGTTACGCCGGGGACCAGGTACTCGAGCGCCTTCTGTCGAGCGGCCGCGCGGTCGAGCTTGTCGGCCTTGACGAACTGGTAGACGACCTGGCCAAACGCGACGTTGCAGGCGAGCACGGTTCCGCCGGTCGCCATGAAGCGCTCGAGTGAATAGTCGGCGTACTTCGGAGGTGTGTCGGGCGGAGTCGTCAGGAATGGATTCTTTTTGCTCCACTTTCGTGTCGCGGAATCCTTGAGTTTCTCTTCCTTTCCGAGATTGAAGCGGTCCCAGAAGGCATCATTCATCACGAGGTTGATGGCGGCGTGGCGCACGACGAGCACAGCATTCAGCTCGGCCGCGTCGGTGCCATACACTTCCTTGTTCTGGTCTCGCCACATGGCTGCACGGAACAGCGCATCTCCTTCAGCCATCGCGGGCGAATCGAAGACGGCGCGGTGCTTCCCCTTCAGTCGATCGACCCACCCCATGTCCCACTGATCGCTTACGGGCACACGTTGCGCACCGGCGCTCCGTGGTAAGGCGAGCGGTGCACCGGCGGCCGCGAACATGGTGCTCGCGCCGAGCCAGCCGAGGAATTCGCGGCGGGGAGTGGGCATGGGGGAAGCCTCTGCAGGATGGGCGATGAGGGTGGCCGAGCGACGGTGGAATCTGCTCCGGCAG
>JBDTQV010000328.1:0-2931 GCA_039932015.1 Gemmatimonadota bacterium
CGGACCGTATCTTACTACCTGCGGGCGGCAGCGGGGAGCCACATTATTGAGCCAACAGGTCCATTGTAGGGCCCAAATGCCGTAGCTGATGTCATGCCCCCCGGGGGAAGACAGATGTTATGGTGAGGGTGCCGAGTCTTTCTCATTGGGCTTCAATAATCCTCCTCGTTGTCGTACCGCACCCGCGCCGGTCCTGACAGGGCCGGCGTTTTGCGTTCCGGCCCGGAGCCGGGCATTTTTCCGGGTACTTCAGCAAAGGCTCGCCGCATGCCTCGTTGCGCAGTCACGCGGCGCGTGCACTTCAATGCCGCGCACCGCCTCCACAATCCGGCTCGACCCGACGACTGGAACCAGTCGACGTTCGGGGTGTGTAACAATCCGAACTTCCACGGCCACAACTACGAGCTCGACGTGACCGTGGAAGGCGACATCGATCCGGATACCGGCTACGTGATGGACCTGCACCTGCTCAAGGAGCTGGTCGAAGAGACGTTGCTGCGCCATCTGGACCACCGGAATCTGAATGCGGAAGTGGCCTGGTTCCGCGACCTGATTCCCACTGCCGAGAACATCGCGATGGTCTGCTGGCGCGAGCTCAAACCGAGGCTGCCTGCCGGCCTTTCGCTGCGGCTCCGCCTCTGGGAGACACCGAGGAACTATGTCGAATACGAAGGTTGATAGATCCGCCGCGCTGGCGGCTGCCGACAAGTCGCTCCGCGACATCTCGCGCGCGAGCGAAGTCGAAAACCCCGAGTTTGCCGGCGACATCCGCCACATTCTGACCGCGCTCGGCGAAGATCCGGAGCGCGACGGGCTCCGGAAGACGCCCGAGCGTGTCGAAGCGTCGCTTCGCTGGCTCACGCAGGGCTATAGCCTGAGCGTGGAAGATGCGATCGGCGATGCGGTGTTCGAGGAATCGCATGATGGAATGATCCTGGTGCGGGACATCGAGCTCTACTCGATGTGCGAGCATCACATGCTGCCGTTCTTCGGGCGCGCTCATGTCGCATACATTCCCGACGGCCGGATCGTCGGCCTGTCCAAGGTGGCGCGCGTCGTCGATGTATTCGCGCGGCGGCTGCAGGTACAGGAGCGGCTCACCGATCAGATTGCGGATGCCATCACCGACGTCCTCCGTCCGATCGGCGTTGGTGTCGTGATCGAGGCCGCACACTTCTGCATGATGATGCGCGGCGTCGAGAAACAGAATTCCCGCACGGTGACGAGTGCACTGCGCGGCGCGTTCCGCGACGATCCCAAGACACGAGACGAGTTCCTCCGCCTGGCCCACAGCCGGTCCGACTAGCCCTCCGTTCGGAGACTCTCATGCCGCGTTGCTCCGCCTTCGGCCTGCTCTGCCTGCTCGCCGCTCCCCTCCACGCACAACGCTCGGGCTTGCTTCCTGTGCTCCCGGACAGCTCAGGGTGGGGCGTGCACGTGCTGACCGCCGCTCAGGATCGCCAGGGTGCCGTGTGGGTCGGCACCTATGGCCAGGGGATTTTTCGACTCGCGCCCGACTCGACCCGCTGGGAGCGCATCCGCTCGGCGCGAGGAGACTCGACGGCGATCTCATGGGATTTCGTCAACGCCCTCGCGTTCGGACCGTCGGGTCAGGTGTGGTACGGCACGGTCGGCAACGGATGGGGGGTGTCACACGACGGCGGCGCCACGTGGCGCAACTGGACCATTCGCGAGCTCGGTCCCGAGTGGCAGTACGTCGTGCCGGACGGCATCGTGACCCGCGGTGATACCACGGTCGTCGCCACCGCCGATGGGCTTCAGGTCACCACTGACGACGGTGCGCACTGGACGGCCATCGTCGACAGCGCAGGGCCCGCGGCCAGGGGGCCGGCAGACACGGCGCTCGTGCTCCTGCCGAGCGAATACGTCACGTCGCTGCGGCGCGATGCGCCGCGCGCGATCGCTATGCTCTCGACCCTTCGCGGTGGCGGGCGCCTCACCTTCGAGAATGGCGCGTGGCGAATCACGCCGACCCGCGTCCGCGAACCGACCGACCTGGAATGGGCCCTGACCTTCCTTCGCCGGCACGCGTACCTGAAAACCCGGTGCGGGCTGCACCTCGCGCAGTCGCAATGGACGTGTATCCGCCCCCAGGGGCGCGCCGCCGCCGCACCGCGCGCGCCGACGACAACCTGGTTCCAGCGGCCGATCGACGGAGCCGACAATCCCTACATCGATCAGACATACCGGTACGGCTCGACGATGGGCGGCAACTTTCAGCAGCACCAGGGCGTCGAGTTCAACAACCCCGACGGTACGCCGGTCCATGCGATTGCGCCGGGCACCGTGGTCTACGCCGGACCCGCTGAAGCCGGCGCGCTCACGGTCGCGATTCGCCATGACACCACGATCACCGCGCATGATTCGACGCTGCGCATCTACTCCGTCTATTACCACAACTCCGCGCTGGATGTGCGGGTGGGCGACCGGGTGAGCGCGGGCCAGGTGATCAGTCGGGTTGGCAACACCGGTCGCGCAACCAACGATCACCTGCATCTCGAAGTCCACGCATCTCCCACCGACAGCGTGGACGCGATTGTCGACTCGCTGCAGAAGTTCCCGCCGTACACGACCAACCCCGAGCTCTGGATTCAGCCGATGCCCGGCACCGGTATCGTCGCGGGGCAGGTGTTCGACTCGGCAGGAAAGCCGGTGATGCAGGCGCGCGTGTATGGAATTCGGAAGCCCGTGCCGGCCGAGACGCCATATTCGTTTGCCGAGACGTATGGAGAGCATGCCCACTCGCACCCGCTCTACGGCGAGCATTTCGCCGTTAGCGACGTACCGGCGGGGACCTACACAGTCGGGACCCGGATCGGGGGCAGAAACGTGTATCGGCGAATCCGCGTAGCGGCGGGCAAGCTCACGTGGGTCGTCTTCCGGTAGTCGCGGGCTGATGTTCATCGAGCT
>JBDTQV010000329.1:0-2911 GCA_039932015.1 Gemmatimonadota bacterium
GCGGCGAGGGCGCTGACGGCGCAGCATTCGGCGGAGAGGAGGGCGCTGCCGTACTGCTCGGCGATTGCGCGTGCGGCATCCGCCTCGGCTCGCGCGAGGGTAAAGTCGTGCTGATGCGCCGCAAGGAGTGCGCGAACCCGGCGCACTTCCGCCGCGAGGATTGGATCACCTGACTCCGCAGCCGAGCGGCCGGCGCGACTGATTTGGCTCAGCGCGAGCTCGAAGTCGCGGCGATCGAGATCGATTTCCGCGCGCCCGAGCACGGCCAGCGCAATGAGCGCGGGATCGCCGGCGAGCTCGGCGTGGCGCACGGCTTCGAGCGCCGCGGTGTCGGCTTCGCGCAGGTCGTTCATGTGCCGGGAGCAGAGAGCAAGATTGTGCCAGGTCTCCGCCGCGCCGCGGCGATCGCCGAGCCGCTGATACGAGAGGAGCGCGCTTCGGTAAAGGCCGAGCGCCACCTCCGGCTTGCCCCGGAGGTGCGCGACCGACGCGAGATTGTTCGCCGCGCGCGCGGCCAGCAGTGTGTCGCCCAGCTCGCGCGCGAATTCCAGCGCCACAGTGAAGGCGCGCTCCGCCTCGTCCAATTCACCGCGTTCGAACGCGATGGCGCCGAGCAGATTGTTTGCTCGCATGCGGCCATCGCTATCGGCACGCGCGCCGGCCTGCGCGAGTGCCTCGGTTGCAAGGGCCGTCGCTCGGTCGAGCGCACCCAGCCGAGTCGCGGCGGTGGCGGCCGCGAGCTTGACGTCGGAGCCGGGCGGATCGCCGTTGGATGCGAGACGCTCGTAGAGCTCGAGCGCCTCGCGATATCGCGCGGCGCCTATCAACTCACGAAGTGTCCTGCGGGAGTCGTCGGCCGAGGGCATCAGGATCAGTACGCGATCGCGTAGCGACTGAAGCCGGGCAGGTCGGCGACGACGGTCTTCCCACCGCGAGAAACGCGCGAGTCGAGCCGGACGAATGCGGCGCCCGGATTGGCCTGGCGCCAGATCGCGAGGTGATCCTCGTCGTCGCCGTCGGCTGCATCCTTCCGCCCGTTGTGGTCCAGGTCACCCTCGGTCACGCCGTACGAGATACGAAGTTCGGCCGGCGAGTCGTCACTGAAGCGAAGCCCGGCCGGCTCCATGGTGAAGAGAATCCGTGCGGGGTCGGCGACGCGGATGGTGATCAGCACCGAATCGCCGACGGCGAAGGGCGTACCGTCGGGCCGCGCCGCCAGGGAATTCTTGTCGATGGTGAGGCGCAGGTACTCGGTGCCGCGGCCGCCGTGTCCGTCGCCGAAGTACACTCGCCCTTCGCGACTGGCACCGCGCCGGGCATAGAAGGCGACCACGTCGCGCTCGGTCGCGGGGGCCGAGGCGGGAAGCTGAACGATGTCGAGCGCGGCTTCCGGATTTTCCGACGGACCGGACGGACTGGAGAGGAACGTATCGCTGCAGGCGGCACCGGCAACGACCACAATCGCGCTGGCCGCCCTCCGGATCCTGCCACTGAGAGTCTGTCGAATGCGTACTGCCATCACACCCATCCTTTTGGAATTGTACGCGGCGTCGGTGCGCAGTCTGCAAGGCTGGTACCATCATCGCCTGATTTGTAACACTTTGAGCCACAACAGTTAACGCTGCTCGATGAGATCGCCGCCGGGCGGTGCGCGCACACTCCGGCGCCACAACTGTAACCCGTCGTTCCAGTGGCCCCTCTATTATGGACCGGGTGGAGTGATATTGTAGTCGGTGGCCGGACGCGTTTGGCCCCCATCATGATGACAGCAAATCCCGAGGAGGTCCAGTGATCGTCTGCCGGCGACTCTTCGCGCTGCTTCCCGTCCTCACCGTCGCCCTCGGCTGTTCGGCGCCGGATGCGCGCCGCTCGGGAGATTGCACGAGCTGCGGCACCGTCGTCATCGCCGCCGCCGGCGAGCCCACGACGCTGCTTCCCCCGCTGGTAATGGAAACCGTCGGGCGGGACATCGGCGACTTGCTCTTCGAGCGGCTCGCGGATCTCGCGCCCGGCGGTGCCCCGGTCGACTCTGCCGCCTTCCGTCCGCGACTCGCGGCTCGCTGGGAGCGCGTCGACTCGGTGGACCTGCGCTTCCATCTCCGGCCCGGCGCGCGTTGGCACGATGGCCGCCCAGTCACCGCCGAAGACGTGGTCTTCTCGTTCGAGTCCTACGCCGACTCGGCACTCGACGCCCAGGCCCTTCCTTATATCGCCAATCGCATCGCCGTCGTGGCGGAAGACTCAGCTACGGTTCGAATGCACTTTGCCCAGGCATCGCCGGAGCAGCTCTACGACGCGACATATCACGTGCGCATCCTGCCCCGGCACATCTGGGCGGCGATTCCGCGTGCATCCTGGGCCGCCGACACCACCATGGCACATCTCATCGGATCCGGGCCGTACCGATTCGCGAGCTGGCAGCGAGGACAGACGCTCTCGCTTGTGGCCGACACCGCCGCGGCCCGGCCACCGGCAATCCGACGCGTCGTCTGGCGGTTCACCGGCGATCCCGACGCCGCGCTCAACCTGGTACTGAGCCACGAAGCCGATCTGCTCGAGCGCATCGGCACCGCACCGCAGGTAGCGCGCGTCGCGGCCGATTCGTCATTCCGCGTCGTCACCTATCCCGCCGCAGTGTTCGGCTTTCTCGCCTTCCGCCTCGCAGACTCGGCCGCGCGGCCGCATCCGGTGCTCAGTGACATCGCGGTGCGGCGGGCACTCGCGGCCGCGACTGACCGCGCGACCCTCGGCCGGTCGCTCATCGGTCCGGACACGCGCGTGCCCGGCGGGCCGATGTCGCACCTGCTCTGGATCGGCACCGACAGCGCCCGCGGCATCGCGTTCGACACCGCCGCGGCGGCGCACATGCTTGATTCGGCGGGATGGGTGCGGCCGGCCGGGGGTGCGGTGC
>JBDTQV010000330.1:0-2887 GCA_039932015.1 Gemmatimonadota bacterium
GCGGCCGGTGCACGACTACCTTGTCGCGCAGGAGACGTTCGGCTGGCACAGCGGCGGCAAGCGGTCGTTGCTGACGGTCGCGGCCAACGTCGCCGCCGGCGATGCAAGCTCGCCACCGTCGCTTGACCTCTTCTTCGACACGTCGGCACACGGAACCCATGTCGCCGGCATTGCCGCGGCGAACGACATGTACGGGGTCGCGGGCTTCGACGGCGTTGCGCCCGGCGCGCAGCTCCTCGGCTGCAAGATCGCGAACAACGCGTTCGGCGGAATCAGCACGACTGGCAGCATGCTCCGCGCGCTCGACTACGCCATCCGCTTCGCAGCTGCGCGCCAGCTGCCGCTGGTCGTCAACATGAGCTTTGGGGTCGGTAACGAGGCGGAGGGCACCGCACGGATCGACGCCATCATTGACTCGGTACTCGCCGTACATCCCGAGATCGTATTCACCGTGAGTGCGGGCAACGATGGGCCGGGGTTGTCGTCGGTCGGGTTTCCCGGTTCGGCGTCTCGCATCATCAGCGTCGGTGCGACGCTGCCCGCGGTGTTCATCTCGGACGATGCGAGCGGCCGCGGCCTCGAGCCGGTTGCATCCTTCAGCTCACGCGGCGGCGAGCTCGCGCGCCCGGACATCATTACTCCCGGGACCGCGTACTCGACGGTACCGGGCTGGGATGCGGGTGGCGAGCAGAAAACCGGCACGAGCATGGCATCGCCGCACGCGGCCGGACTTGCGGCGCTCCTGCAATCATCCATTGCCGCGGGAGCGCGCCGCCCGGACGCGGCAACGATTCGCCAGGCGCTGATGGTCACGGCGCGTCCGATCGACGGTGCGAGCTATCTCGATCAGGGCGCCGGAATGCCGGATGTCGGCCGGGCGTACCGTTGGCTGCACCGCGCGCGTCCGGCAGCGGTCGTCGGGGTGACCGCTCCGGGGGGGCGCGGCACGGCCTCATACCAGATCGTCTCGCGCGGCACGGCGCCCGACACGGTGCGCACGTTCACGCTCCTCGCAACGCGCGCCGATACCTTCCGGCTTCGGAGCAGCGTGGGGTGGCTGCATGCACCGGCGCGGACGATCACATCCACGGCCGGCGCGGGAAGCGCGCGCGTCACATACGACGCACGCCGGCTGCAGCAGCCGGGCGTTTACACCGGCGTCGTCACCGGATGGACGCGTGACACCCTCGCCGGTCCGGCGTTCCGTCTCCTGAATACCGTCGTCGTCGGCTATCCGGCGGGTACCGCGGTCTCGACGCATGCGGTGCTGCCGCGCGCCAGCATTCGGAGAGTGTTCTTTCAGGCGGACAGCGAGCGCCCGTTCGAGGTTCGTGTCACGTCGGATGTCGAGGCCACCACCGCGTATCTGCATGAGCCGAACGGCATGCCGTACCGCGATGGCAACGGCGCGTCGGCCGGATTTGGTGAGAAGGCGGCGCTGTACGAAATCGGGGCGCGCGACGTCGTGGCCGGGATGTACGAGGTTGTGGTGGCGGCGCCACCTGCCTCCGGCAGTAACGCGCAGATCGAGATCACGCACGCGCCGGTGAGGCTGCGGGTGGCTCGTGAGCGCGCGGGGATCGTAGCGACGGTCGTCAATACCGGCGATTCCGCGCTCGATGCGCGCGTGGCTGTCGTAATTGCCGGCGCGTCCCGATCGCAGGTGATCGTCGCGCGCGGCTCCGAACAGCAACGAATTCCGTTCACGCTTCCCGCATGGGCGCGGGGCGCGGTGGTCGAGATATCCATGGACCGCGCGCAGTGGCCGCGTTTCACCGACTTCGGCATGACCGTGCTGGATTCGAGCGGCGCGCAGATCGCGCAGGAGCCGCTCAACTACGCCATTGGGCGACTGCAGGTGCCGCTGGCTGACGGACATCGCAGCATTCCTGCTGCGCTGCTGTTAAACCCCGGATTCGCCGACCCCGACTCCAACGAGGGTTGGACTGCGAATGTGAGCATCCGGCTCTACGGCGACTCCGCCGTCACGGCATCATCTCCCGCCGGAGCGGTGCCCGCGGATCTGCATCTCGCGGCGCGCGCGAGCGGCAGCGTCACGTTTTCGCTGCCGCCGCTCCCGTGGACCTTCGGCGACGGCTTCGTGCCGATGGGAGCGGTCGTGACGCTCGTCGGCGGACGCGTGTGGACGCGTGAGGCTGCATTTCCGCCCGCCGCGCCATCGGTGATGCGATGAAGCACACTGTGCGCGTTGCCGCCGGCCAGGGTTTCTGGGGCGACTGGCTCGAAGCGCCCGTCCGTCAGGTGCAGGGCGGTCCGATCGACTATCTGATGCTCGACTATCTCGCCGAGGTCACGATGTCGATTCTGCAGAAACAAAAATCGCGCGACCCGCGGATGGGCTTTGCGCGCGATTTCCCTCCGCTGATGGAGCGTATTCTCCCCGACATCGCGGAACGCGGGATACGCGTCACGTCGAATGCCGGCGGAGTGAATCCGCGCGGTTGCGCGGAGGCGGTGCTCGAGGCCGCGCGGCGCCTCGGCCTGCAGGGCAGGATTCGGGTCGGTCTCGTCACCGGCGACGATATCCTCGGGCGGCTCGACGAGCTTCTCGCAATCGGCCATGAAATGCGCGACATGGACACCGGGCGGCCGCTGAGCGATATCCGCGACAAGGTGTTGTCGGCTAACGCCTATATCGGCATGGTGCCAATCGTCGAAGCGCTCGCCGGGGGGGCCGATGTCGTCGTGACCGGACGCGTCACTGACACCGGCCTGACGCTCGGGCCGCTTGTGCATGAGTTCGGCTGGGATCCTGACGACTGGGACCGCGTCGCGGCGGGGACAATCGCCGGACACATCATCGAATGCGGCGCGCAGGCGTCCGGCGGCAACCTGCTGAAGGATTGGCGTTCGGTAAAAGGCATGG
>JBDTQV010000331.1:0-2880 GCA_039932015.1 Gemmatimonadota bacterium
ACCCGCCAGCGTGTCACTAGCCGGTCGCAGCATTCCGGCCGGGGCCCGGACACGGTTTTCACCCACGGCGAGGACCGTGACGCCGATGGAGCGAACGTTCCTGGGCAATGTCGTCGCGGCGCCGCTCGCATCGCGAAAATCGAGCTGCAGGCCATCGGCTGCGAGCGGGCCCAGGGCCGGCTGCGCGGTGGACTCGCCGGCGCTCACCGACCGTACACCGAGCCCTGAGAACCCTCCCGACTGGTACAGCCGAAGCTGCGTCGTTTCGAACGTGCGCATCGGTGCGTCGAGGACTACCAGCGCAGCGCTATCTGCGGGTATCGCAACAGACACCACCAGCGCCGCCGCGCCATCCGGGCACGTACCGGCGCCGCCGCCCGGAAGAATGGCAAACGCGCGCCAGCGGTCATCGGCGTCGGTTGCGGGGTCCTGCTCGATGAACAGGAGCAGGCTGTCTCGGCCCGGCGACGGCGGGCGATACCCGTATTGCAGCGATCGGCGCAACCGCACCGAACCGGCGGCGACGGCGCACGCCGCTCCGGCCGACCGGACGGCGCGATACGTCATGTTATCGAGTGCTATGGCTTGCAGGTCCGCGCCGTCCGGCCCGGTTTCGAGCTCTCGCGTCTCGGTGGCGACGAGCTGCACGGCCGCACGGGCGGTCGCCTGCACCGCCGACTGCTCGACAGCGTACCGGCTCGAGCGTTGCGCGAGCGTAAGGAGGCGGAGCGCGATGACGCCCAACATGCTGACCATGACGATCGCGACGAGCGCCTCGGCGAGTGTGTACCCGCCCCTATAAGTCACCGTCGTTCCGCCCTCCATCGGATTCATTCGCACGTTGCCGTCGTGGTGAATGTGTCGCTGACCGGATGAGGAACCGCGGGATACGAGACGATCACGAATAGCTCGACGGAACGTGCGGCGGCCGTCACACGCCACGATTCGACGAGACCTGCGGGGTGCGAAACGCTTCCGGCGGGAACGCCGGTGCATGGAGGCACGGCCCGCGTAGCCTCCTCCCGCAAGAGCTCGAGCCGAGTCGCGGCGATCGCCGCCGCCCGCGTTGCGAGTTTGCCTCTGCCGATGAGGCGCGTGACGCCCGCGTACGAAGTGATCAGCGCGAGCACACCGGTCTCGAGGACGATCAAGGCCACGAGGACCTCGATGATCGTTACACCTCGTGCATTTCGCATCGGGCGAGTATCTCACCGCGCGGAGAGGCGCGGCCAATCCGATTCGCGCGGCCGTGGGCCAAACCATGCCCCCGCCAGGTCGGAACGCGAACGAGCCGCCCGTCCAGGGCGGCTCGTTCAGACGGCTGGCCTGCGGACGGTCAGTAGAGCTGCGCCCAGCTCCGCTCGGTGAACGGCGCCGCGACCGCCGCGCCGGCCAGAGCGCGCTGTACCGCGCACGAGGAATAGTTGACCACCGAGTTGCCTGTGATTATCGACGGGTCCAGGTCGGCGTTCGATGCCATGACGCCGCCATAGACGTGACCGCCGGTACCGGTGCTCTTGACGTTGCCGAGCACGATCACAGGGCCGTAGAACTCAACGCCGCCGGCGAGATCGAGGTCACCTCGAACCAGCAGAATACCCTGGCCGCGGCCGCCGTTCAGCTTCACGTCGCCGGGTGCGTAGATAATCGGGAAGTAGTTGAAGCACGCCGTTATGGACCCGGCGACAGTGTTCGGCTCACCCCAGTTTTTTGAGTCCGTCACCTTGCAGGTAGCAAGCGTTCCGGGTGGCGACCCGACCGGAATGGCATTCAATGACGGCGCGATGCCGTTCACGATTCCGCTTATCGACCACGTGGCTCCCGCCGCCAGCAGGTCGAAGCTGGTAGACCCGAAGTCGGTGAAGGTCGTCGCGGTGATCGTATTGTCGATCTGCACCTGCGGACTTCCGGTCACGCAGGCGGGCGGGCTGCCGGCGCAATTGGCGCCGTTGGTACTGATGCTGTTCGTGTTGATCCGAATGCCGGCGGCATCGGGTGCCACGGAACACGACGCACCCCATCCGACCGGCTGATGGTTGGTTCCGTTGATTTCAGCCGAGCCGCCTAGCGTCAGGGATCCGCGAACGGTAAGTGCGCCGCGAATATCGATTTCCGGCTTGACCAGCCGCACGAAGTTGCCGACCACGCTGGTCGCGAATTTCCGCCCCGCCGCATCGACCCGGGCGCCCTGCGACCGAACGAAGAAGACGTTGGGGTTGAGCTTGGACACGGTCGGCGTGTACTGCGCGCCGCCGCCCAGGGCCACGGTGGGGAGCGTGACGCCGGCTCCCACCGCGAGGGCGTTGTACGTGGCGGTCGACGTGTTCCAGGCGGCGATCGTCGCGTGGGTGCCCGCATCGGCCGCCTCGAATGCCTGCGCCGTGTAGAGCGAGTTCTGGCCGCCGCGCTGTTCGAGCTGGCCGGCGAAGAATGTTCCCGCTGCGAGCGCGCCGATGACGACCAGCGCGAGCAGTGCGACCGCGAGGGCAACGCCTCGCTCGTCCGAGAGACGCGGGGTGCGCATAGGTTCCTCTGATGAAGTGATCATGGCGTTGGCGCGTTCCGGAGACGGATACGTGCGATCAGGCTGTCTTCCGGCACAACGAGCGTGCCGCTGCCGGAGGACACGGGCGCGTCCGCCAGCCCGCGTACCGTGATGTCGATTGCCCGGATGCCGGTCACGGTGGTGGCCACCGTGCCGTCTGACTTCAGATACTTGAACGTCAGGCCGCTGTCCGCCTTCACCGGGCCGAGCACGGGCTGATACGCCTCACCGGCACTCGCCGACCGCGCGGCGATGAACGTGTTTCCGTTGATCACGGTGAGTCCGAGTTGCATGACCTCGAACGTTCGGACCGGCGCGTCCAGATTGACGTTCGC
>JBDTQV010000332.1:0-2852 GCA_039932015.1 Gemmatimonadota bacterium
GCCGGCGTCGAGAGAATCAATCCGCAAGCCAGGATCACTCCAGGCACGAACAGCAGCACGAAGCCGACGCCGACGATGAGGACGAAAAGCAGCGCATAGGCAATCAGCCGGCCGCTCAAAGGCACCGCGCGCGACAGCGCTTCACCCGCACTCATGTTCCGCCCCAGGTAGCTCTCGGACACCACGTACACCGTCGCAGCCGCCCCGATGGCACTGAGGATCACCGCAATCAGAATGTACGGAGGCAGCCAGGAAAGATGCGCGAACCATCCGCCACCGGCACTCACGTAGACGTTGAACACGAGCGGAAGCGCGCGCGACACTGCCGTGATTGCCGCGAACGTCGGAAAGTGCTGCCGAAATAGCCCGAACGACACGTCAAGGATTTCACCGACCGAGAGCGGGCGCAGCACGTGTGCCGTCATGAGACCCCGGAAGCGAGAATGCGCGAATTCGCCGGCCGTAAGATGTGCCACTCGGCAAATTCGCGCGAGACTGGGCTGGCGGTGCACCGAAAGGTCGCTACAATCGCAGCATGGCCCCGCCCGCCGCTCCCCGCACCTATCGCCAGCACATAGAAGTCGAGACGCCGGAGCACGTGGTGCTCGATCTCGAGATCGCCGGCGTTGGCTCGCGCGCCCTTGCGAGCCTGGTGGATTTGGCAATCATCCTCGGCGCGGTGCTCGCGGTGGCGATCACACTGAGGATCCTTGCCGGTACCGGCTTGCGTCCCGGATGGTCCGCCGCCGTGTTCGTGGCACTCGTCTTCCTGCTCTTCTGGGGTTACTTCACGCTGTTCGAAGCGCTGCGCGAGGGCCAGACTCCCGGCAAGCGGCGCGTCGGCATTCGCGTCCTGCGCGACACCGGTCACCCGGTCACGTTCGCCGCGTCCGCCGCCCGGAACCTCCTGCGCATTGCCGATTTCCTGCCGCCTCCGTACCTCAGCGGCGCATTGCTCGTGGCACTACATCCTCGCGGCAAGCGCCTGGGCGACATGGTCGCTGGCACCATCGTGGTGCGCGACCGCCCCGCCGATGTCGCCCCTCCGCGGCAGTCCGAAGCCGGCCAGCGTTCCCGCCTGGTCGAGCAGCAGCTCACCGCACCGCTCCTGACCGAGGACGAGTACCGGCTGCTGGCGCAGTACGGCGAACGCTCGGGCTCGCTCGACCCCGCCGTCCGCCGGCGCTTCGCCGCCGCCCTCGCCTCGCGCTTCGCCGCGCACTTGCCGCCGCAGGCGATGACCGACGAGGCCTTCATTCTGGCGCTCCTCGCCGACGAAACCGCGCGCCGGCAAGGCCGCCTCGCCGGACGTGGCGGCGGCGGTACCGGCGGACTCGGCGATCGCCTCGCCGCGCGAAAGTCGGATCGATGGGACGCCTTTCAGAAGCTGGCGCAGCAGGCGACGGCGCGCGGCCTCGACAGTCTCCCGGCCGATCAGCTCACCGACTTCGCCGCCCGTTACCGGGAGGTCGCCGCCGACCTTGCCCGTCTCCGCACCTATCGCGCGAGCCCGGCGATAATCAATCGCGTCGAGCGGCTCGTGGCAGCCGGGCACAATGTGTTCTACCGCGACGAGCGCACGTCGGCTCGCGCGATCTGGTACACGGTCGCGCGGGAGTTCCCCGCGGCCGTGGTCCAGGCGCGCTGGTACGTGCTCGCGGCGTTCGTTGCGTTCGCGGTGCCGCTCGCAGTCGGCTTCGTGCTTCTCAGGGACCGTCCGGCGCTGGCGGAGGTGATCATCCCGCAGGTGATGCTGGATCGCGCCGACGAAGGGAAGGCACGCATGGCGGCTGGACACACATACGCCGAGGCCGGTGCGGATGTGCGACCGTTCGTCGCCACCTTCATCATCACCAACAACATCCGCGTCGCGATCACCTGCTTCGCCGGCGGCGTGTTCGCCGGCGTGGGATCGCTCGTGCTACTGGCCTACAATGGCCTGGCACTCGGCACCGCTGCGGGACACTTCGCGAACGTGGGCGTCCTCGGCTACCTGCTGCAGTTCATCGTGGGCCACGGACCGCTCGAGCTGTTTTCCATCTGGGTCGCCGGCGCCGCCGGCCTGATGCTCGGCCGCACCGTGCTTGCCCCGGGTGACCTTGCGCGCGGCGACGCACTCGTGCTTGCCGGACGACGAGCGGTGCGGATGGTCGGCGCCGCTGCCGTGTGCCTGCTCGTTGCCGGCACGATCGAAGGATTTGTGTCGACCGCGCCGGTTGGGCTCGGCGTACGCGTGGCGGCGAGTGCGGTGAGCGTCGTTTTCCTGGCGGTGTATCTGACGGCGGGATGGCGCGCCGAGGCGGCCGCGGTGCGACAACGCGAACCTACGGGGTGATCTCACGGAGAATCGCTCGCATACGGATCGCTAGCGACTCGATCTCCCGCAGGCTCGCAAGTGTGTCGCCATCGAGCTGCCCCTCGTTCAGGAGCAGCAGCTGCGTTTCGGCCAGGAGGGCGGAGAGTGGATTGGAGAGGTCGTGGCGCAACTTGGTGACGCGATCCGCGTGCATCCGGCGGCGACCCTCAGGCCAGTGAGCGGAAGAGATCCCGCATGTGATGTTCACGCAGTCCGCGGAGCGACTGCCACAGGTCTTCTTCCGAGGCGCCGCAGAAAATCTCCGCGGTCGAGTACTCCCCGCCCGACTCCGCATCGACGAACTGCAACCGCCCGCGCCAGACCGCATCAGCGGCGTAACGCACGCTCAGCGAAACCATGACGATGTGGCCGGGAAGGCGGATGGGGTCGAGCTCGTACACGACGGGGTCCCTGAGGTCGCGCGATCCGGCGCGCAATGGCTGCATCGTCATGCCGGCTCCTGCGGGGAGGGAACGGCGGGAGACTCCGGCTCGGG
>JBDTQV010000333.1:0-2849 GCA_039932015.1 Gemmatimonadota bacterium
TCGCAATCACCGGTCCCGCAGACCAGCGCGCCGATCTTCCCGAGCTTGTAGAGGTACAGGTACAGCGATACGAACAGCCCGGCGAGACTCAGCAGGGCTGCCGCCATCCGAAACCTCATTTCCTGCCTGCGGCGGTATCGCTCACCGGGGCCGATACGCGCGGCGCCAGCGAGTCGACGATGTGCGTGATGGCGTCGGAGTCGAGGCGCCCTGACCAGAGCTTGTCGCCCACGAGCAGCGTCGGCGTTCCCCCTACCCCATACCGCTGGCCCAGCTCGTAACTCGCCTGAATGCGGCCGGCGTGCTTCACCGACTTCATGCAGGCATCGTAGGCCGCCACGTCGAGTCCGACGGCCTCCGCATAGCTGCGAAAGGTTGGTCCAGCATCGCCGGCTGTGTTCCAGTCGGGTTGGCCCTCGAAGATGCGGTCGTGCATTGGCCAGTATTTCTGCTGGTCGTCGGCGCAGGCGGCGGCGTGCGCGGCCAGGCGCGACGAGGAGTGAATGTTGTCGAGCGGGAAGTCGCGATATACGAACCTCAGGCGGCCGGTCTTGATCAGGCGCTCGACGATAGCCGGCATCTGCAGCACCGCGAACGACTGACACCCCGGGCACTGGTAGTCGGCGAACTCGGTAATGGTCACCGGCGCATCGGAAGAGCCAAGAGAATAGCCGGCGAATCCACTCGTGTCGCGCGGCTGAATCGGAACGTTGACCGGGACGGCCACCGTCGACGGCCGGCTGAGCACGTATCCGAGTGCGCCGATCCCGATCACGGCCACCGCCGCAAGGACCATGTAAAAGCCCTTCATGCCGCCGCTTTCGGTCGCACCTGCCATGGATCGTGATCCTCCATCAACGGGAAACCGGGGAACTCCGTACGATACTGGACGGTATTGATTGTGCGGCTGCAAATCTACACGTAATCAGTTGCCGGATGGAGGAAATTCGCTGTTTGCACCAATTGGTGCAACCGACTTATATTGCTCTGTCGACTTCCGAATAGACAAGGACGGTGCATGAGCAAGCAAAAGACCCGGCGTACGACTGCAACGGTTTCAGCCCCATCGACTTTCGATCAGGCGCGAGACGAAATGTTCAGTCACATTCTGCGCTGTGGGGTGATCGAGGCGATGCCCGAACACCAGAAGGAATGGTTCGACGATACGATGCAGTACATCGCGGACCGGTATGAGGACCTGAACGACGAGCAGATGGGACAGCTTCGGACCCTTGGCGAGCGGTACTGCCAGCCGGTCCAGCGCCGCGCGGAGCCGGTCGGCGCCTGAACTGCCGAAGATACGTCAGCGCCCCGGGAGACCTGATCTCCCGGGGCGCTTTCTCATTTTCGGCGCCAGCGCCAGCCGGCCGCTGCCCGGAACCCACCCCCAAGGCCGGCCTCGATCATCCAGCCGCTCCGCCCGCCCGGGTTCGACTCGAGCCCCATCAGCAGGACCACGAACGCACGCTCGTTTCCGCCCGTGCCGCTGATGGCGGCCCCACCGCCGCCATACCACGCCGCGCGCCTCGTTGCCCGCGGGTTCAACAGAAAATGCCCCAGAAGCTCCGCGCGCCAGGCGAAGCGGCCGTCGGTCGCCCCGGCGGCACCGGTGAGCGCGAGCCGCGTGCGGGATGAGAGTCGCACCGCGCCGTACGCGCCGCCGAGCACGACGGCTGGGTCGGACGCGAGCACGGTCGCCTGGATGCCCAGCTCCTTCACCTGCTGCGCGCCGGCGGACCGCACACTCGCCGGCCAGGCGAGCAGCGTGACGCCGGCGAGCGCGAGTCTAGCCGAGCGCCAGGTCATAGGTGACGCGCATATCGGCGGCCAGGGAGTGCATCACCGAGCAGTACTTCTCGAGTGACAAGTCGATCGCGCGCCGGGCTCGCACCTCATCCAGCCCCGCGGCGCGAAGGTGATACGTCAGGTGGATCCCGACATAACGCCGGGGCTCTTCCTCGCGCCGAACTCCCGCGACGTCGATTCGGAACGACTCGAGCGCGACCCGCATCTTCCCGAGTATGGAGACCACGTCCGCGCCGGTACAGCCGGCCGCCGCCGCGAGCAGCGTGAGCATCGGGCCCGGCGCCGTCTCGTTGTCGCCATCGACGCGCACGAGTGCGCCACCGGGAATCGTTCCCTCGAAGCGCAGCCCGTCCTGCCATGCGATTGTCAGATGCTTCGTTTCCTGTGCCACTCGAGCTCCCTGGATCAGTGCGGTGATGTGACGGGCGCGCGCTGACGAACGGCCGCGCGCTGATAATCCCAGATCGCGTACAGTCCGATTGCCGCGGTGGCCCAGGCCATTGCCTGCAGCTTGGGCGAGTCGGTGAGAAAGGCCACCAGCGTGAGCAGCTGCGCCACGGTCACGGCTTTCCCGCCCAGCCGCGCGGGTACGGCGAGTGCCCGGCCGAAGAGGGCGGTGGCCGCAAAGGCGACGCTCGCCACGATATCGCGAATCAGCACGCCGGCGACCTCGTACCACTCGAGCCGCCCCGACCATGCCACGACGCCGAAGGTGCAGGCCATGAACAGCTTGTCGGCCACCGGATCGACCACCGCGCCGAATCGCGAGCTGCCGTACCGGCGCGCAATCCTGCCATCGAGCAGATCGGTCGCCGCCGCCATTGCGACAATCGCGAGCCGCCAGCCAGCGCTCTGCACCAGCACGAATGCCAGCGCCATCGGCACTCGCAACATCGAAAGCACGTCGGCGATGGTCACGCCGCTGCGACCTTGCTCGCGTTCCGGGCGCGGACTAGTTTCGAGCAAGCTGCTCCTCGCGTGAACGGTCGGATCTGCCGATGCGCCTCTCCCCGCTGCCCCTCGCCCAAAGATACCAGTGATCG
>JBDTQV010000334.1:0-2846 GCA_039932015.1 Gemmatimonadota bacterium
CGCTGGGTCGAAATCGCGTCGGCCGGCTACCGCGTCGCCGAATATCGCCCGCCCGAGTTTCTGGTCGACGTACACACGGCCGACGCGCCGCGCTTCAGCGGCGACTCGGTGTCCGCCACCGTCGAGGCGCGATACCTGTTCGGTGCGCCGATGGGCCGTGCCGCGGTGCGCTGGACGCTGCTGCGCACTCCGCTCGGTCCGTGGGAGATCGAGATTCCGAATACCGCCGGCTTCCAGCTCGGTGAGGCGGGGCAGTGGTGGGAAGATCTCGCCGACGAGAACGCCGGTTCTCGCGCAGTCGCGGCCGGCACCGACACGCTCGACGCCGCCGGCCACCTGTCTCTGCGTCTTCCGCTCGGTGAGACGGAGAAGGGCCGCGCCGCTCGCGCGACGGTGCAGGCGACGGTGACCGACGTGAATCGACAGACCGTCACGGCGACGGCGTCAGTGAAGATGCATCCGGCTGCGTTCTATCTCGGCGCGAAGGCCGAAGGGACCGAGTGGTTCTGGAAGGCGGGCACGCCGGTCGCGGTGAGTGTCATCGCCGTGCGCCCCGATGGAATCAGAGTGCCGGGCGTGCGCGTCACCGGCGTCGTCGAGCGGCGTGAATGGCATCAGGTCAGGCGTGAGCGCGACGGCTTCAGCGAGCTCGTCGGCGAATGGGTGACCGACACTGTCGCACGCTGCACACTTGCGACCGCCGCCCAGCCGGTGGCGTGTCGCTTCACGCCGCCTGTCGGCGGCTCGTACAACGTGCGCTTCACGGCGTCCGATGATCACGGCCGCCCGGTGGCTGCGAGCTTCTATCGCTGGGCCCGCGGCGAGGGCTGGGTACCGTGGAGCGATGAGACGCAGTTCAAGATGGACGTGATTCCGGACCGGACACGCTATAGCGTCGGCGACACTGCCACGGTGATGTTCGCCTCGCCGTTCACCGGCGCCGAGGCGTGGGTGACGGTGGAACGCGAAGGGCTCATCGAACAGCGGCGCCTCACGGTTACCAGCGGCAGCATGACGCTCCGCTTTCCGATCACCGAAGCGTACGCGCCCAATGTGTACGTCTCGATCGTCGTCGCGCGCGGACGGAGTGCGCCGCCCGGCCCGCTCGACGATCCGGGGCGCCCCACGATTCGCGTCGGCTACGCCCAACTGCGCGTGACGCCGGAGCGAAAGCGGCTCGCGGTCGAGCTCGCGCCGGCGCAGCAGGAGTATCGTCCGGGCGACTCTGCGCGCGTCGCGATCCGGGTGCGCGATGCCGCCGGCAAGCCGGAGCGGAGCGAGGTGACGCTCTGGGCGGTCGACGAAGGCGTCCTCGCGCTCACTGGGTACACCACGCCCGATCCGATCGACCTCATCTACCAACCGCGCGGACTGGGCCTCCGCCTCGCGAGCACGCTTTCGTCCGTCGCGCCGCAGGTCCCAGAGGGCGAGAAGGGAGGCCGATCACCTGGCGGCGGTGGCGGCGGCAATGGATCTGACGTGCTCCGCTCCCGCTTCCAGACGACGGCCTTTTTCCTCGGCTCGGTCATCACCGATGCGGATGGCCGCGCGACCGGTGTCGCGCGCCTGCCCGACAATCTCACCACCTTCCGCGTCATGGCGGTGGCGGTGACCGCCGGCGATCGATACGGCAGCGGCCACTCGCCCCTGCTCGTGACCCGGCCGCTGCTCGCGCGACCCGCGCTGCCGCGCTTCGTTCGCGAAGGCGATCGGTTCAGCGCCGGCGTTGTGGTCAACAGCCGGCTGGGCGGCACACCGACGGTGAATGTGACGGCGACCGCACGCGGTGCCATCCTCCGTGGCGACGCGCGGCAACGCGCCACGCTCGAGGCCGGCCGCGGTCGAGAGGTCCGGTTCGACTTTGCGCAGCCGGCCGGCGCACGATTGGACAGCGCGACGTTCCGCTTCGACGTGACCAGTGGCCGCGAGGCCGATGCGGTGCAGCTCGCGCTGCCGCTCCGTCCCGCGTTCCACCCGCGGAGCTACACGATCGCGGGAACAGTTGCGGACACCACGGCGGCGCGGTTCACGCTGCCGGCCGGTATCGATCCCGAGCGTTCGCGCCTCACGCTGAGCTTCGGCACGTCGCCGCTGGTGCTCATTCGCAATGCGTACGAGCGGCTCCGCGTGTATCCGTACTACTGCACCGAGCAGGTCGTGAGTGCGGCGCAGCCGCTGATCGCGCTGTATCGGATGCGCGGCACGCCGGGTGCCGATGCGGTGGCGCTCGGGCGTTTGCGCCCGGATATCGTGCGCGCAGTGGAGATGATCAGCCGGCGCCAGCGCGCGGACGGCGGAATCGGATTCTGGAGTCCCACCGATTGGACGTCGCCATGGCTCTCGGCGTATGCGGGAGCGGTGCTGGTCGACGCAAAGGCCGCCGGCGTGCCGGTGAGCGACTCGGTGCTGGCGCGCCTGGGCCGCTATCTGCAGACCTCGCTCGCGGCACAACGCGGTGCGCACGGCCCGTTGCAGGCATGGTACGAGAGCGACTCTGTGCCGCTGAGCGACCGGGTCGCCGTGCTGCATTATCTCGCTCGGGCAGGGCGGCGCGAGCGGGCGGTGGAAAACGAGCTCGTGCGGCGTGCGCCGCAGCTCGCGTGGGAAGACCGCGTGCTGCTTGCCTCGGTGCTTGCACGGTGGAACGACATGGCCGGCGCGCGGCGGCTACTCGAGCCTGCGTGGGCATCCGTACGCGTTGAAGGCCGCACGGCGGTTCTGCCCGCGGCCAGCCGGCGGTCGTTCTACTTCTATTCGCCGATCAGACCCGGCGCCTACCTGCTCAGTGCCACGCTCGCGGTAGCGCCAGACCATCCGCTCGTGGGACCGCTCGTCGAGCTGCTCAT
>JBDTQV010000335.1:0-2836 GCA_039932015.1 Gemmatimonadota bacterium
GCGCTGAAGTCCAGCGTGCCGGCGCAAAGATCGAGGTAGGTTCCCTCCGGTGCGCGCTCCCAGCCGAGGCGCTCGACGGCGAGCCGGCGCCACCGGAGGTCGAGGCGCAGACTCATGATTCGGTTCAGGCGGTCGTAGGTCGGTGCGATCGTGCTGAACATGCTGCGCACGTACGCCCGCTTCTCCGGCCCGCCGGAAACCGGTAACTCCCGATTTGAGGCGAACATAGGCGCGGAATGTAGTCCTGCCCGAACCGGCCCCGCAAGCGCGCGGGCCACCCGTGAGTAGCGGCCGGCTCGAGCTGGCGAGCGCCACCGACCAGGAGGTCGTGGCGCTCGCGAGACACGGGCAGGAAGCGGCCTACCGCGAGCTGGTGCGCCGCTATGAGCGCCCGATCTTTTCGCTCGTATACCGCATGGTCCGCGATCGCGAGCTGGCGGAGGATCTCGCGCAGGAAACGTTCGTCAAGGCACTGAACGCGATCGAATCGTACCGCCCCGAATTCAAGTTCTCTTCCTGGATCTTCAAGATCGCCAACAATGTGGCGATCGATCATCTCCGCCGGCGCGAGCTCGACACTCTCTCGCTCGACGGCTCGCCGCATGCCGAAACGCCCGAGGCCGTCGAGGCGACGGCGCTGCAGATCGGTGACCGGCAGGAAAGTGCCCTCGATGAGGTCGAAGCCCGCGAGCTCGGCGGCGAGATCGAAGTGGCGATTGCGCGGCTCCGGCCGGAGTACCGGTCGTGCATCCTGCTGCGGCACGTGGAGGGCCGCGCGTACGAGGAGATCGCTGAAATTCTCAACCTCCCGCTCGGCACGGTGAAGACCTATATCCACCGCGCCAGGAACGAATTGCGTCAGTTGCTCGCGCACCTCAAGGAATGAAACCTTCCCTGCAGCGGCCCCGTAGGAGGGCTCACTTATGAACCGACGCGCAGACGAGCACTTCTCGCTCGACGACATCGATGCGTGGCTGGCCGGCCAGACCGGCGCCGCCGAGCAGGCGCACTTCGAAACGTGCGGCGAATGTCGTGACCTGGTGCAGACCGAGCGCACGCTGGCCAGACAACTCGCCGCACTTCCCGCCTTCGCTCCGTCCACCATGTTCGCCGATCGTATCATGGCGTCGGTTGCCATCCCCGATCCGTTCGCCATTCGGTCGCTGCAAACGGCGCGGCGTCGTCTGTTCACGACGCCGCGCGCGCTGGCGGCCGCGGCGATGGTTGCCTTGGTCCTCGTCGCGTCGATGACGGGCAGCATCGTCTGGACGCTGTCGCACCGCGACGTGCTCGCGAATGCGGGCGGGTGGCTGACGAGTCAGGCAGGCCAGTGGCTCTGGACGGGTCTGCAGGGTGCGGGCTCCACCGTGCTCGAGCAGCCCTGGTATGGCGGCTTCCGCGACGCACTCGGATCACCCGTGCGGCTGGCGCTCGTCTCGGGCATCGCTTCGCTCACGTATCTGAGTGGCGTCGTGGCGCTCCGGAAGCTCATGGCAGTCCCGAGCGGACCGGTGACGCATGCGAGCGCTTAGGCAGGTCGCAGCCGCATTCGCGCTGCTCGTTTCGGCCGCACGCCCCGCCGTCGCCATGGACGGCATCAATCTGCCCAACGCCGCACGCGACATCTGGACTCTGATTCAACAGCTCCGCGCCGATCATGACGGCCACGTCGCTGCCGATGACCAGGCGCCGGGCCAGGCGCCGGTTGCACACCCCAAGCTCATTGAGCGGGCACCCGCTGGCGCACCCGCCATCGACCTGAGCGATCTGCGCGAGCCTGCGGTCATCGAGGCGAAGCTCGCGCATCTCTCGCGCGCACGCGAGTCGGACGTTCGGGTCACCGTCCCCGGTGGCCAGGCCCGTCTCGGATCGTACAGCGTCGGGTCGGATCAGCGCGTTTCCGGCCACCTGCTGGTGGTCCGCGGCGATGCCGATGTGTACGGACATATCCTCGGCAATCTCGTGACGCTCGATGGCAACGTGATCGTGCATCCGGGCGCCGTGATCGCCGGCGACGTCCTCGCCATCCACGGCACCATTCGCGATCTCGGCGGCGAAATCGGCGGCGAGAGCCGCACCGTGAGCGCCGCATCCACCGCGCGGCCGCCGCTGCGCGCCCTGTCACCGGGCGAGCAGACGCTCCGGCGCGTCGCCGGCCTCGTCGGCGTGCTGATCAGCCTGGCGATCCTGGGCACGGGGCTGGTTGCGTTTGGCGGGCACCACCTGCAGGTCGTGTCCGATACCGTCTCGCATTCGTTCGGGCGCGCGTTCGTCACCGGGCTGCTCGGCCAGATTCTCCTGCTGCCCACGTTCGGGATGCTCGTCGTCGGACTGATCCTGAGCGTCGCCGGCATTCTGCTGCTGCCCTTTGCCGTTATCGCGTACATGTTGCTCGTCGTAGTTGCCGTTGTCGGCGGCTATCTCGCCGTCGCACATGCGCTGGGCGAGACGTACACGCGCCGCCGGCTCGCGCGGGGCGTCATCGTGAGCGGGGCCAACAGCTATCGCTATCTCGCGACCGGTGCAGCAGCGATGCTCGGGCTCTGGGCGGCGTGGGCGGTGTTCGGCTGGGTCCCGGTGGCGGGCGAGCTGATGCGCGGCGCGGCCGTCCTCGTGACCTGGCTGCTCGGCACTGCCGGATTCGGCGCGGCGCTGCTCAGCCGGGCCGGCATCCGCGAGAACTTTGCCGGGCGCATCATCCCGCCGGAAGCACTTACCGACGAGTACCTCTGGGCCACTCCGCAATTCGGCGTGCCGGCGGTGCGGCGGCCGGGCTCGCCGCGCTCGCCAATCGGCGGCGGATGACGCGACGCGCCTCCCCGATCGTGCTCGCCCT
>JBDTQV010000336.1:0-2815 GCA_039932015.1 Gemmatimonadota bacterium
TCGACGCGACGTACGACTACATCATCGTCGACTGCCCGCCGTCGCTCGGCTTGCTCACGCTCAACGTGCTCACGGCGTCCGACGGCGTCATCATCCCCATTCAGTGTGAGTACTACGCGCTCGAGGGAATTTCGCAGCTGCTCAACACCATTCGTCTGGTGCAGCAGAACTTCAATCCGCGCCTCGCAATCGATGGCGTACTGCTCACCATGTACGACGCGCGCCTCAATCTCTCGCGCCAGGTCGCGGAGGATGCGAAGGAATATTTCGGTGCGCAGATGTTTCGCACCGCAGTCCCGCGGAACGTGCGGCTCGCGGAAGCGCCGAGTTTCGGCAAACCCATTCTGCTGTATGACGTACAGTCGGTCGGTGCGAAGGGATATCTCGCGATCGCGCAGGAACTGATGCGACGTGCGGAAGGCGCGACCAGCATCTCGGGCGAGTTGCCGCAGCCAATCGCTGGGGCCGCGCAGCCGTCGCGAACGGAAGCGGAACCGCATCGCTTCCGAGAAGTGAACGCCACCGAAATCTCGAACGATACCGCAGTCGTGAGTCGCGCCGGCGAGTTGGATCGCACTGCAGAAATACATCGCACCACAGCAGTGAATCGCACTGCGCAAATGAATGACGTCGCCAAGTCGCATCGCGCCGCTCAGGCGGTCCACGCGGACGATGCCCCCATTAGCGAGACGCCATTGAATGACGCGCCAGCCGCTGAGCCGGTCCGATGAGCGAGAAGCGGCTGGGGCGCGGTCTCGAAGCATTGCTCGGTCCGGTTTCACGCGAACGCGCCGCCGCATCCGGCGCGCTGAAGGAGCTCGCGGTCTCGAGCGTCCGCCCCAACCCATATCAGCCGCGCACGCGTATCGACGAGCCGGCGCTCGCCGAGCTCACTGCGTCGATCGAAGCGTCCGGCCTGCTGCAGCCGATCGTCGTGCGGCCGAAGAACGGCGCGTATGAGCTCATCGCGGGCGAGCGCCGCTGGCGCGCAGTGCAGCGTCTCGGCTGGCCCAAGGTGCCGGCGGTCATCAAGGATGCGGATGATCAGACGTTGCTCACGCTCGCGCTCATCGAAAATCTGCAGCGTGATGACCTCTCCGCGATCGACGAGGCGCTGGGTTACCACCGGCTGATCGACGAGTTCAGCATGCCGCCGGCGGAAGTCGCCCGCATAGTGGGCCGGAATCGCTCGACCGTCTCCAATCTGTTGCGCCTGTTGCGCCTGCCGGCCGAGGTGCAGGCCCTGGTGCACGAGGGGAAGCTCAGCGAAGGGCACGCGCGCGCGCTGCTGTCACTGGCGGATCCTGCGGAGATGGTGCGGCTGGCGCACGAAGCAGCGGAGCAGGGCATGTCGGTACGCGATGTCGAAGCGCGGGTTCGAGGAGACGCGCCGCCTGCCGCCGCCGGGACTCCCGCCAGGCGCCCGCTCAGACGAATGCGTGAGCCACACGCCGCCACCGCAGACGCGCGCCGCATCGAGGACGCCCTCCGGAAGCGGCTCGGCACCGACATCAGGGTGACGGCGCGCCGCAAGGGCCGCGGGCTCGTGAGCATCAGCTATTACTCGAACGACGACCTCGCTCGCCTGCTGGAGCTGCTGCTTGGCGAGCCGTTCGCGGGATGACCACCCCGCCGCGACGGCGGTACGTAAGCGTGATGATTCATCGCGACGGCGCGCTCGAGTCGCACACCTACCACCTTCCGATCTGGGCGTATCACACGTTCATCGGGCTGGGGGGATTGCTGGCCCTTGGCGTGCTCGCCGGGCTGCTGCTCGTGGCGCCGCTGGCCAGATCTGCGCTCCGCGTCCCGAATCTCGAGCAGGAAGTACGGCGTCTGAAGACCGAAAACGCACAGGTCGGGCGACTGGCGGCCGCGCTGGACAGCGTCGGCCGGAATTACGACCGGGTCCGTCAGATGCTCGGAGCGGATGTGGTGCCGGATCTGGCGACCGTTGCATCGGATCTCCTGGTAGCGCCTTCGGTTCTGGCGCACGCCGGGGGAGACCCGCCTCGGTTCGTGGGCGGTGCATCGCTCCCCCGATACTGGCCATTAGATGAACCCGGATTCATTACACGAGGTCTCGTTGGCGACAGCACACTGGAAGAGTCGCATCCGGGCCTTGACATTGCTGTATCCAGCGGGAGCCTGGTGCGGGCATCGGGCGGCGGATCGGTGGCCGAGGAGGGGGCGGATGCCGAGTACGGTCAGTTCGTCGTCATCAATCACCCATCCGGATACCAGTCGAAATATGGACACCTTTCTCGAATCGTCGTCCGACGGGGCGACGTGCTGGAGCCTGGCGCGGTCATCGGGCTCTCCGGCAGTACGGGACGTTCGACCGCGCCGCATCTCCATTTCGAAATTCGGCACGGGGGCCGCTCGGTCGACCCGCTCATCCTGGTGAAGGAGGCACGCTGATGGCGATTTTTTCCTCGAATAGTGCGCGAGAAACACACACGCCGACCGACGTCGTGCCCAATCGGCGCCGAGGCGACGGGATCGCGCTGTCGATCATCGCGAAGGATATGACCGTCGTGGGCGATCTCGATACCGACGGCGTGATCAAGATCGAGGGCCGCGTGCGCGGCAGCGTGCGTGCCGGTGCGCAGGTGCTGGTATCCGCCGGCGCCGTTATTCAGGGCGACCTGCACAGCCGTGAAGCGATCATTGCCGGCGAGGTGCACGGTGCGATTCACGCGACCGAGCGGGTGGAACTCCAGGCGACTGCCGTTGTAGTAGGCGACGTGGTGACGCCGCGTATCGCAATACTCGAGGGAGGACGCCTGAGCGGCGAGGTGAAGATGGAGATCAA
>JBDTQV010000337.1:0-2807 GCA_039932015.1 Gemmatimonadota bacterium
CACCTCGCCCGCGAGCGCGGGATGGCGCGGATGCAGCGGCTCGAGGAGCGCGCGGTCGGTCATGCCGAGGTTGAGGATGCCCGCGCTTTCGGTGCCGTACTGGCGGGTGAGGTGATCGGCGGTGGCCGGCGACAGCCCGATCGAAAGCGCCCGCTCGCGGAACGGTCCGAGATCGGCCGCTTCACCGCCGGGCAGCGGTTCCAGCGCGGTGGCAGCGGTTCCCGGCCATCCCCCCCGTCGTCGCGAGGGCAACAGCTTCGCCACCCGGTCCACCACTTCCGCCGCCATCGACCGATACGTCGTCAGCTTTCCGCCCGCGACCGACACCAGCCCCGCCGGCCCCTGCACGATCACGTGCTCGCGCGAGGTGCCGGACGCCGAGTGCGCGTCGTCGCGGACCAGCGGGCGAAGTCCGGCCCAGCTCGAGATGATGTCTTCGGACACGAGATGTGCGCCCGGAAAGCGCGCGTTGACCGAGCGCAGAAGATAGACGATGTCGTCGGGAGTGACCGTCACCGTGTCAGGCGACTCCGGCGCGTCGGTATCGGTGGTTCCGATATAGGAGAGGTCACCCCAGGGCAGCACGAACATGACGCGACCGTCGATCGGGCTCAGGAAGGTGATCGCATTACGATTGCCGATTCGTTCCCGGGGCACGACGAGATGCACGCCCCTGGTGGGCCGGAGCATCGGCGCGGCGTTCGGATCTTCGAGCCGCCGCACCCGATCCACCCACGGCCCGCTCGCGTTGACCACCAGGCTCGCGCGTACGGCGCCCTGCTCGCCCGTGAGCCGGTCCTCGAGCGCAGCACCGTCGATCCGGCCGTCCTGCACGCGGAGCCCGCGCACCGCCATGTAGTTCGCGACCATTGCGCCGTGGTGCGCGGCGCTCCGTGCGGTCGCGATGGTGAGCCGCGCGTCGTCGCACTGCGCGTCCGCGTAGCGGGCACCGCCGGCGAGTCCACGCTCGCGCAGCATCGGCTCGGCCTCGAGCATGGCGCGCTTGCCGAGCACGCGGTGGCGCCGGACTTTCCGGAACAGCGCGAGCAGGTCGTAGAGCCAGACGCCGGCGGCGAGCTGCCAGAGCGGGACACGATCGCCGCGGTGAATGGGAAAAACGAACTCGAGGGGCCAGACGAGGTGCGGTGCGATCGCGAGAAGCGTCGCCCGCTCGCGCGCCGCCTCGGACACGAGACGGAACTGGCGCTGCTCGAGATAGCGCAGGCCGCCATGCACCAGCCGGCTCGATCGCGAGCTGGTGCCGGAGGCCAGATCGTGCTGGTCGACCAGGATGACGGATATGCCGCGCATCGCGGCGTCCCGCGCGATACCCGCGCCGGTGATCCCGCCGCCGATGACGAGCAGGTCCACCGGATCCGCCATCAGGCGCGCGAGGGTCGAGCGCCGCGAAGAGTCTTTCAATTATCTTTTGCCGAGGCGCATGCGTAACAGTAAACGGTAGGCAGCCGCCTGCGGCAAGCCCGCCACCCAGAGGTCCCCATGTTCTCAGCATCCCCGTCCCGCCGTGCGGCGATTGTCGCCGGGGTTCGTACGCCGTTCGCCCGAAGCGGATCGGTGTTCGGCGACGTGCCCGCCGTTGCCATGGCGCGCGAGGCGGCCAAGGAGCTGATCTACCGGAGCGAGCTGGATGGCGCCGAGGTGGACGAGGTGATCTGGGGACAGGTGATCGCCTCGGCGGTGGCACCGAACGTGGGGCGCGAGGTGAGCCTGCTGCCGCAGCTTCCGGCCCGCGTGCCCGGGTATACGCTCAACCGTGCGTGTGCGTCAGGCGCGCAGGCGATCACCAACGCGGTCGATCAGATCGTGCTCGGGAACGCCGACGTCATTCTGGCAGGCGGCGTCGAATCGCTCTCCGACATTCCCATCCTGCATTCGAAGCGCTTCAGTCGCACGCTCGTCGAAGCCGGGAAAGCGAAATCCCTCGGCGCACGGATCTCCGCCTTCGGCCGCGTGCGCCCGCGCGACTTCATTCCGGTCACGCCCGCGATCGCCGAGCCGTCCACCGGCGAGTCCATGGGGCAGTCGGCCGAGAAGATGGCCAAGGAAAATGGGATTTCGCGCGAGGCCCAGGACGCGATCGCGCTGCAGAGCCACCAGCGCGCCGCCGCGGCCACCGCCGATGGGCGCCTCACGTCGGAGATCGTTCCCTGGTTCGGCGGGCGCGGCATGGACGAGATCACCACGAGCGACAACGGTATTCGCGCGGACAGCTCCATGGAAGCACTCGCCAAGCTGCGGCCGGTCTTCGACCGGAAGTACGGCAGCGTTACCGCCGGCAACTCGTCGCCGCTTACCGATGGCGCTGCCGCCGTGCTTGTCATGTCGGATGAAAAGGCGCGCGCGCTGGGGTACGAGCCGCTGGCCTACATCCGAAGCTACGCGGTGAGCGCGGTGGATCCCGGTTGGCAGCTCCTCATGGGTCCGGTGTACGCGGTTCCCAAGGCGCTCGAGCGCGCCGGCATCACGTGGGCCGAGCTCGGCCTCGTGGAGATTCACGAGGCGTTCGCGTCGCAGGTGCTCTCCAACATCCAGGCGTGGGGCTCGAAGGCATGGGCCGACCGGCTCGGCCTTCCCGGTCCGGTCGGTGAGGTCGACTGGGCCTGCACCAACGTGATGGGCGGCTCGATCGCGGTGGGACACCCGTTCGCCGCCACGGGGCCGCGCCTCGTCACGCAGCTCGCGAATGAGATGCGCCGGCGTGACGTTCAGTTCGGACTGATCTCGATCTGTGCGCAGGGTGGAATGGGGTTCGCAATGGTATTGGAGCGCGCATGAGTGCCGTGAGC
>JBDTQV010000338.1:0-2791 GCA_039932015.1 Gemmatimonadota bacterium
CCACATGAGCACACGTTCAAACGCACTCGCTGATCGGCTCGATGAGGGCGCGCTCGCGCTGGCTGACTACGCGAGCGGACTCACCGACGCGCAGTGGAATACCAGAATTCCGCACGACGGGCGAACGGTTGGTGTCGTCGTGCACCACGTTGCCAGCGTGTACCCGATCGAGATCGAACTCGCGCAGCTGCTCGCCGCGGGCAAGCCGATCGTCGGCGTCACATGGAACGTGATTCACGACATGAATGCGGGTCATGCGCGCGACAATGCGACCGTCACGAAGGACCGTGCGATCGCACTCTTGCGCGAGAACAGTCGCGCCGCGGGAGCGGCCATCCGTGCCCTTGACGACGCCGGCCTCGACCGCGCGGCGGCAGTGTCACTCTACGCCGAAGCGACGCTGAGCTGCCAGTTCATGCTCGAGGACCACGCCGTTCGCCACAGCTATCACCACCTTGGCAGTATCCGGAATGCGCTCTCATCATAAGCGCGTCCACAGTTATCACGCTCCGAGGAGATTTTGCGAATCGGCCATGGCGCCCGCGCCGGACAGATGAAGGATTCCCTCTTGCGCGCGGCGCCCCGGCGTTGCACGGTAGAGTGACTCCGATACGAGGTGAGTATGACGAATGGATTGAGAGAGGCCAAACTGCGTGAAGAGTACGCGAACCAATATCCCGGCCTGACGCCGGGCGCATGGCTGCCGGCAGCGAACGTCGCGGAGCATATCGTCGACCTGGTACGGCGGGAGCGCGGCACCATCGGGATTCGTGGACGCGTGGTTGCGGAAGACCATTTCGAGTTCCGCGGTGGCGATACCCGTGGCGACGCGAACGCGCGGCGCGAACGGCGCGAAGATCGGCCGCCGGGCACCGCGCCAATCGGCTGAGGATTCGCCTGGATCCGAGCTGAGCCGAATACGCTGCTGGCCTGAGGAGCGCGCTCGCGGCATATTGCGTGGGTGACGCCGACCAGCCTCCTGGACCGCCTTCAGGCCACCCTCTCCGATCGCTATCGCATCGAGCGCGAGCTCGGTGAAGGTGGCATGGCCGTCGTCTACCTTGCCACCGACCTCAAGCATGCGCGCCCCGTCGCGCTGAAGGTGCTGCGCCCGGAGCTGACCGCGGTGGTCGGCGCCGACCGGTTCCTTCGCGAGATTCAGGTCACCGCCAAGCTGCAGCACCCGCATATCGTGCCGCTCTTCGACTCTGGCGTGGCCGACGAGCTCCTCTACTACGTCATGCCGGTCATCGACGGCGAGACGCTGCGCCAGCGGCTGACGCGCGAGGGCGAGCTTCCGGTCGACGAGGGAGTCGCGCTCATCCGCGCCGTAGCCGGTGCACTCGACTACGCGCACCGCCACGACGTGGTGCATCGCGACATCAAGCCCGAGAACGTCCTGCTGCACGATGGACAGCCGCTGCTCGCCGACTTCGGCATCGGACTCGCGGTGAGCGCAATGGGCGACGATCGGCTGACGAGCACCGGCTTCTCGGTCGGCACACCCGGCTACATGAGCCCCGAGCAGATGGCCGGCGAGCGCAAGCTCGACGCACGGAGCGACATCTACGCGCTCGGCTGCGTGGCGTACGAGGTGCTTGCCGGCGAGCCGCCGTTCACCGGCCGGACGATGCACGCGGTGGTGTCGGCGGTAATGACCAGCGACCCCGCCCCGCTCACCGAGAGGCGGCGCGCGGTGCCGGAAGGTGTCGGCGCGGCAATCCATCGCTCGCTCCAGCGCGTGCCGGCCGATCGGTTCGCCACCGCGGCGCAGTTTGCATCCGCGCTGGCCACCGGCTCGGACCCGCAGCTGCGCGCGCATGCGCGGACCGAGATAACGGCCGTACGCCGGCGCTCGTCGTTCGTGATGCCGCTCGTGGCCGGCGTCGTCCTGGGGGGTGTGGCGGCCTTTGCGCTGTTTGCCGCCCGCGCGCGCATCGGGGCGCGAGCCGTGGAGCCAACGGTCACCCGCCGCTGGGACATCGCCCTTCCCGACGATGCGCCGGTGGCTCTTGGCGGCGCGGGGTCGAGCCCGGTCGGGCAGACGTCGATCGCGCTCTCGCCGGCCGGCGACCGGCTCGCGTACGTGGCGCCGCGCGGCGCGAGCACGGTGCTCATGCTGCGCGACCTGAGCGGTGACTCCTCGGTCGCGATCCGCGGTACCGACGGCGCATACCGTCCGTTCTTCTCGCCGGATGGAACCTGGATCGGCTTCTTTGCCGGCAACCTGCTTCGGAAAATTCCCGTGGCCGGCGGCGATCCTGTGCCCGTCGCACCGGTGAATCGGATCAGCGGCGTGAACTGGATCGCCGACGACCGCATCCTCCTCTTCCAGAACAGCGGCTTCGATTTCCACTCGATTTCCGCTTCAGGCGCGCGGACCGATTCGACCGTGCATCTCACGACGCAGTTCGGCGAGCCCGACCTGCTTCCCGGCGGCGAGTGGGTTGTGGGGCAGCTCGGCTCGGGCCAGCTCGCGCTGCTCTCGATCACCGAGGGTACCGAGCTCGCGATCACGCGGCGCGGCGTGCTTGCCCTCGATTCGGTGGGGACGTCGGACCTGCTGTTCGGCACCAGCCCGAAATGGGTACCGCCCGGACACCTGGTCTACTCCACGGCGGACGGCGTCCTGATGGCGATGCCGTTCGACGGCGCAGGCCGCAAGGTGCTGGGCGAGGCGGTGCCGATCCTCGCTGGTGTCCGCATGGAGGGAGGGTTCGGGTACGGGGAGTACGCCCTCGCGCACGACGGCACGCTGGTGTATCTGCACGGTCGCAATCAGCTCTACAGC
>JBDTQV010000339.1:0-2788 GCA_039932015.1 Gemmatimonadota bacterium
CTGATGCTGGTGAGCGCCTTTGCGGGACACGACCGGATGATGGCGGCGTATCGCCACGCGGTTGCCGCGCGCTACCGGTTCTACTCGTACGGCGATGCGATGGTGATCGTGTGACGATAGCGCCGTGATGACCTACACCGTCGAAGGCACCGAGGGCGCCGCGCGCGCCGGCACGCTCACGCTGCCGCACGGCGACGTGCAGACCCCCGCGTTCATGCCGGTGGGTACACACGGCGTGGTGCGCGGACTGCATCCCACTGAGCTCCGCCGCGCGGGCGCGCAGATCATTCTCGCCAACACATACCATCTCCACCTTCGCCCGGGCGAAGCCGAAGTGCGCGCGATGGGCGGGCTGCACCGGTTCACGACCTGGGACCGTCCGATGCTCACCGACTCCGGCGGCTTCCAGGTCTTTTCGCTTGAAGGGTTGCGCACGATTTCGGAAAACGGCGTCACGTTCCAGAGCCACATCGACGGATCGTACCGCACGATCACGCCCGAGAGCTCCATGGAAATCCAGTGGGCGCTCGGTGCCGATATCGCCATGCAGTTCGATCATGTCGTACCGGGTCAGGCCCCGCACGAGCTCGCGTGCGAAGGGATGGAGCGCTCGCTCCGGTGGCTCGACCGCGGGCGCGCGCGCCACGCCGAGCTCGCCGATGCAGGTACCAGCGGCAGCGGGACGAGTCAGACTCTGTGGCCCATCATCCAGGGCGGCACCCACGCCGATCTGCGCCGCCGCTCGGCCGAAGGCATTGGCGAGCGCGGACCGTGGACCGGTATCGCGATCGGCGGGCTCAGCGTCGGCGAGCCGAAGCCGGTGATGCACCGGGTGCTCGAGGAGCTCGCGCCGGTCCTGCCGTCCCACGTACCGCGTTATCTTATGGGTGTGGGATTTCCGGCGGATCTGCTCGAGGGAATCGCGCGCGGAGTGGACCTTTTCGACTGCGTCGCCGCCACGCGGAACGGACGCCACGGCACCGCATGGGTGCCCGACGGCCGCGTGAATGTGAAAGGCGCCGGGCTCCGGTCAGATCCGGGGCCGCTCGACCCTGAGTGCGATTGCGAGACCTGCACCACCTTCTCGCGCGCCTACCTGCGGCACCTGTTCTTTGCGGAGGACATGCTGGGCCTCCGCCTCGTGTCGATCCACAACATCCGGTTCCTGATCCGGCTCGCGGAACAGGCGCGGGCGCACATCCTCGATGGATCATTCGACGGGTGGAGCCGCGAATGGCTTCGCCGACACTACGCCAAGGGAGTCACGTGACCACCTCGCTCGCCACCCTGCTCGTGCTTCAGTCCGCCCCGGCCACCGGCAGTAGCACGCTGCTGGGTCTGCCGCTGATCCTCATTCAGCTCGGCGGCTTCGCGCTCGTGTTCTACTTCCTGATTCTCCGGCCGCAGGGCACGGCCCGCCGGAAGCACCAGGATCTTGTCGCCACGATGAAAAAAGGGGACGAGGTGATGACGGCCGGCGGAATCATCGGACGCGTCAAGGACATCCGCGAGGTCGAGGTCGGCAATGCGAAGGAAACGCGCGTGACGGTCGAGACGGGCACGAGCACGGTCGTGGTCGAACGCGGCCGCATCGTTCGCGTCGGCAGCTCGGCCGCAGCGACCGGGGCCACCCAGACATGACCCTGCGCAAGCTCCACCTGCTCGGCTCGCCGGTGCTGCGGCAGCGCAGTCCGGAAGCCGCTGCGGTGGAAGCCGAGATGCGCACGCTGATCGCTGACATGTTCGAGACGATGGATGCGGCGCAGGGCGTAGGCCTCGCGGCCAATCAGGTCGGGGTGCCGCAGCGAGTCGCGGTGGTGGATGCCGAGGGGCATCGGTTCGCCATGGTGAACCCGGTCATCGTGTCGTCCGACGGGCGCGCGACGGCGGAAGAGGGCTGCCTCTCGATTCCGGACATCTTCGGCGACGTGACCCGGCCCGAGCGGGTCGTGCTCGACGCGCTCGACGCCGAAGGCACTCCGTTCCGGCTCGAGGCCGAGGGCCTGACCGCACGCGCAATTCAGCACGAGCTCGACCATCTCGACGGCATTCTCTTCCTCGATCACCTCGGGCCAATCCGGCGCAAGATGCTGCTCGCCCGCTGGAAGAAGGAGCATCGCGACGACCGCAGCTTCCTCAAAGAGGTGACGAGGGACGCCACGCGGGCGGAGTAGATGCGTATCGCCTTCTTCGGCACTCCGGCATTCGCAGCACGGTCGCTCGCAGCGCTCCTCGATGAAGGGCACGACGTCGCGGGCGTCGTGACTCAGCCCGATCGCCCGCATGGACGCTCGCGCTCGACGCTGGTCCCGCCGCCGGTCAAGACACTTGCCATCTCCCGCCACATCCCGGTGCTGCAGCCGGAACGACCGGCGGGAGACGTGTTCATGACGTCGCTCCGCCGGCTCGATGCCGAGATCGGCGTCGTGGTTGCGTACGGTCACATTTTGCGTACCGACGTGCTCACAGCCACACCCGCCGGCATGATCAACGTTCACGCGTCGCTGCTTCCGCAATTGCGTGGCGCGGCCCCGATCCAGTGGGCCATTGCGAACGGCGAGCAGGAGACCGGCGTCACAATCATGCAGGTGGAAGCCGGACTCGACAGCGGCCCGATGCTGCATCGTCTCTCGACGCCGATCGAGCCGGACGATACCGCCGGCACCCTCACCGACCGCCTCGCCGAGCTCGGCGCGGTTGCACTGGTCGAAGCGCTCGCGCTGATCGCCGCCGGCGCGATGCGTCCTGAGCCGCAGGATCACTCCGCCGCGACGTTCGCGCCCAAGAT
>JBDTQV010000340.1:0-2733 GCA_039932015.1 Gemmatimonadota bacterium
TGCGTAGTAGCAGCGGGGTTCCGGCGGGGCTAGAATGCGGGGAGCCAAAATGTGATTCCTCGTCCCCGGAGATGTCGATGAAGATTGCAGCGATCGCCCGCGCCCTCATTGTTGCGACGCTTACGGCGCCGCTCCTGGCGACCGCCGGGCTCGCTCAAGTTCCGGTAGCCGAGTTCGCAGCGCGCAGGGATTCGCTGGCGCACCGGATTGGCAATGGCGTGGTCGTGGCGTTCGGTGCACGCACGCCGGTGTCAGACTTTGGCCCTCCGACGCAGCTCCCCGCCTTCCATTACCTGACGAACTACGACGATCCTGATGCTGCCTTCGTGATGGTGGTGCGGGGCGGGGTCGCGACGCCGGCCCTGTTCACCATGCCAATCGCGCCGCGCACTGCGCTCTATTATGGCCGCCGCCCTGACAGTGCGGCGGTTGCGCGGAGCACCGGGATGCCCGGCCGCCCATTCGCGGCGCTGGGACCCGCGATCGATGCGCTCGCCGATAGCGGTCTCACTTTCTTTACCCTCATGGATTTCGAGGACGCCGACTTCGCGGGCGCCGATTCGCTGACGCGCGGCCGGCTGTTCACGCGCGATTTCAGCGCCCGGCACCCCGGCGTAAAAATCGACAACGCGCATCCCCTGGTCGACCAGCTCCGCGCGCGAAAGTCTCCCGCGGAAATGGCGCTGATCAGGAAAGCCGCGGAGATCAGTGTGGCCGGACATCTCGCCGCCATGCGAATCACCGCGCCGGGTCTCCACGAATATGACGTGCAGGCGGCGGCCGAGTACGCGTTCCGCAGGGGAGGAAGCTCGCGACCGTCATACGGGAGCATCGTGGGCTCCGGCGAGCGCGGCACGCAGCTTCACTACATGAAAGATCGCGGACCACTTGCCGCCGGCGAGCTGCTCGTGATCGATGCCGGCGCCGAGTACGAGGGTTACGCCGCTGACGTCACGCGGACGCTGCCGGTGAGCGGCACGTTCACCCGCGACCAGCGCGCCCTCTATCAACTCGTCCGCGATGCGCAGGAAGCGGCCGCGCGAAACTCGCGGCCGGGCATGTCGATCCGCGCCGCCGCCGACTCGTCCGTTGCGGTGCGCGAACGCGGCCTCGCCGCCATGGGGCTGATCGAGAGCGCCGATGCGCTGATGGATCCGCCGTGGCCGGCTGATTGCGCCGCCACGCCTGCCGCCTGCCACCAGTCGACTCTGTGGATGATCCACGGTATCAGCCACGGACTCGGGCTCGCCGTGCATGACCCGGCCGGGTTCTACTACGGCGACCGCGTCGTCCAGCCCGGTGATGCATTCACGATCGAGCCGGGCATCTATATCAGCACGAACTCGTTCGACATCCTTCCGGACACGCCGCGCAATCGCGCGTTCATCGCAAAGGTCCGGCCCGCCGTCGAGCGGATGAACAACACCGGCATTCGCATCGAGGACGATTACATCGCGACGGCCACCGGACTCGACTGGATCTCGCGCGCCCCGCGCGAGATTGGCGAGGTCGAGGCCGCCATGAAGCGCCGCGGCGCCGACCGCGCGTCACGGTAGGATCGGACTATGGCATTCGAAAAAATCAATCTCGCGGAAAAGTTTGCGGCCATCTCGGACCACTGGCGGCCGCGGCTCGCGGGCGAGCTGAACGGACAGGAAATTCGGCTCGCCAAGCTCAAGGGCGCGTTCGTCTGGCACCGGCACGAGCAGGAGGACGAGATGTTTCTGGTCGTCCGCGGTCGGATCCGTCTCGAGTTCCGCGATCGCGTGATCGAGCTCGCCCCCGGCGAGCTGCTGATCGTGCCACGCGGGGTGGAGCATCGGCCGGTGGCGGACGACGAAGCCGAAGTGCTGTTGTTCGAACCGGCGACCACGCGGAACACCGGAAATATCGAGGATCCCGTACTCACAGCGCCGAATGGCGTGAGAGTCTGACAGGCGGAGAAGGCGATGGCGAAAGCCAGCGGGGGAACGAAGGCGGGTGCGAAGAAGGCTTCGGCCAGGAAGACCGCGGGGAGCAAGACCGCTGGGCGCAATACCGCTGCGAAGAAATCTCCGGGGAAGAAGTCTCCGGCGAAGAAATCTCCGGCAACGAAAGCGCCCGCGAAGCTCGCGGAATACCGTGAGAAGCGCGACTTCACACGTACCCGGGAGCCCGCCGGTGGCGCGGCACCCGCCGGATCGACGCTCGCGTTCGTCATTCAGAAGCATCGTGCCAGCCAACTGCATTTTGATCTGCGCCTCGAGCTGGATGGCGTGATGAAGAGCTGGGCCGTTCCCAAGGGGCCGAGCCTCGATCCGTCGGTCAAGCGGCTCGCCATGCAGGTCGAAGATCATCCTGTCGAGTACAACACGTTCGAGGGTTCGATCCCTCAGGGCGAATATGGCGGCGGTACGGTGATGCTCTGGGACCGCGGCACGTACACCAGTCCGGGTGACGATCCCGATCCGGAGGACGCGCTCCGCCGAGCCTACGAGAAGGGCGACTTCAAGTTCGAGCTGAAGGGCCACCGCCTTCACGGATCATGGGTGCTCGTGCGCACGCGCCGGGGTGATGAGCGGCGTCCCCAGTGGCTGTTGATCAAGCACCGCGATGAGCACGCGGTGCCGGGCTCGGATGCCGTAGCGGAATACGATACTTCGGTGACGACCGGCCGAACGATGGATGAGATCGCCGAACAGACCTCGAGGCCCTGATGACTGGCTGGCTGCTGCTCGCACTGCTCGTTGGATT
>JBDTQV010000341.1:0-2718 GCA_039932015.1 Gemmatimonadota bacterium
TCGAGCACCGTGACGGGGCCGAGATGCAACGCCTCGATGCCCGGGCGAATAGTGGTGAGATCACCGACGACGACGACAACGGAACTGTCCGGCGCGAGATACTTCTGCGCGACTCGCGTCACGTCGGCCGGCTTGACCGCGCCGAGTTTCGACAGATAACCGGTGATTTCGGTATCGGGGAGTCGAAAGAAGGCGATATCGGCGAGGAGACCGGCGACGCCGGCGTTGGTCTCGAGCCGCCGCGGATATGCGCGGACGAGCGAGGCACGCGCGAATTCGGTTTCCTCGGGTGTAATCGGCCGGCCCGCCCGGATGTCGCGCAGCTCTTTCATGAACTCGATGAGTGAGCTGTCGGTTTTGGCGGAAAAGACGCCGGCGCTGGCCACGAACGGCCCGTCGCCGCGTGCGAACGTCATCCCGGTTCGTGCGCCGTACGTGTAGCCCTTTGCCTCGCGAATATTCAGGTTGATGCGCGATGTGAACGCTTCACCGAGCGCCGTGTTGAGCACGCGGAGCGCATAGTAATCGGGCGAGGTCGTACGGGACGTGAGCGCGTGGCCAATGCGGATCTGGCTCTGCGCGGCGCCCGGCTTGTCGATCAGATAGACGGCAGTCGGATGCGAGGCGGGCCGGGCCGGAATGGCCGCCGCGGCGGGCGGCACCGGCTGCGACGTCCAGCGGCCAAACGCGCGGGTCGCGAGCGCCTGCGCGTCCGGTGCCGTGACATCGCCGACGACAATGAGGACGGCGTTGTTGGGCCGGAAGTACGCATCGTGGAAGGCGGCGACATTCGCACGGGTGAGTGCACCGATGGTCTGTTCAGTCCCTCCGGCGGCATGTCCGTATGGATGATCCGCGCCGTAGACGAGGCGATCGAATGTCTGCGTCGCGATGACGGTCGGCTGGTCTTTCGCCTGCCGGAGCGCCTGGATGCGGGACCGGCGCTCGCGCGCGAGCTCGCTCTCCGCGAACGCCGGCCGCACGACCATGTCCCCCATCAGTGCGAAGGCCGAGTCCGCGTGCTTGCGAAGAGTCTGGAGCGAGATGGTGGTCTGCTCGTCGCCCGCGCCCGCGTTGAGATTGGCGCCCAGAAAATCCACCGCGTTGGCGAACTCGATGGCGGTCCGGCCACCGGCCCCGTCGTCGAGTGACGAAGCGGTGACTTGCGCAATGCCCGGCTGGGCGGCATCGAGTGCCGACCCGGCACGCACGAGCAGCAACGCGTTCACAATCGGCAGCTCGCGCCGCGTCACGGTCCAGACCTGCAGCCCGTTGGGGAGCGTGCGTTTTACGATCGCCGGCGCTTTCACTGCCGCCGCTGGACCGACCGGCGGATGCTGGGCACGATCGATCTGCTGGGCGCCGGCAGAGGTGGCTGCCGCACTCAGCAGCACGCCCGCCGTAATCGCCGCCGGGCGCAGATATCGGCGAGAAACGAGTGCGCGGATCACGGGTGCACCTCCGGAGCCTGCGCCGCGAGCTCACGGCGCCCATTCGGGACCACGCTGAGCACGATATGCGGGCGGTTGTGGATGTAGGTCTGCGCGACGCGGCGCACATCCGCGGCCGTGGCGGCGCGGTAGCGCGCGAGATCGACGTTGAAGAGATCGGGAGTGCCGCGCTCGGTGACGTACTGGTTCAGGCGATCCGCCTTCCCGAGCAGCGTCTGGATCTGGAAGACGGCCTGCGCCTCGTTGCCGTTCCGGGCGCGTGTCATCTCGTCCTCGGTCGGTCCGTCCTTGGCAATCCGCGCGATCTCCTCGTACACCTCGCGTTCCATCTGCGAAAGGCTCGTGCCTTCGCGCGCGGACACCGTCACGGAGAACTGTCCGGCCTGCGGCCGCGAGCCCTGGGACGCGCTGGCCGATTGCGCCGCCTGCTCCTTGTAGACCAGCCGCTGATAGAGGCGGGAGCTGCGACCCTGGCCGAGAATGGAGCCGAGGATGTCGAGCGCGACATCGTCGGCATGCCAGCGCTCGACCGTGGGCCACACGAGACTGAGCCGCGCGAGCGTCACGCGGTCCTCCATCACGTCGCGCTTGTCGGCGTCGAGCGTGACCGGGATCGGCGCGACCGGCGGGGCCGCCTTGCCGCTGGGGATCGGTCCAAAGTACTTCGTGACGAGCCGCCGCACCTCAGCGGTAGTCACGTCACCGGCGACGACGAGGGATGCATTGTTGGGCACGTACCACTCGCGAAAGAACCCCTCGACGTCCCCAGCAGCGGCGGCGGTGAGATCCTGCTGGTAGCCAATGGTCGGTGCGTGGTAGGGATGCCCCTTCGGGTAGAGCATCTCGCCGATCCGGATGCTTGAGAGGCCGTAGGGGGCGTTCTCGTAGTTCTGTCTCCGCTCATTCTTTACGACGTCGCGCTGATTGTCGAGCTTGTCCTGCGAGAATGCATCGAGCAGGTAGCCCATCCGATCCGCCTCGAGCCACAGCGCACGCTCGAGGTAGTTCGACGGCACCTCTTCGTAGTAATTGGTGCGATCGGAGTTGGTCGAGCCATTCAGGGTGCCACCCGCCTCCTGGACGATGCTGAAGTGTTCGGCCTTCTTCACATTCTGCGAGCCCTGGAACATCATGTGCTCGAACAGGTGCGCAAATCCGCTGCGTCCCTCGACCTCACGCCCCGAGCCCACATGGTACCAGACATTTACTGCGACGAGCGGCGCACTGTGATCCTCGTGGACCACCACTTTCAGGCCATTCGATAGTG
>JBDTQV010000342.1:0-2710 GCA_039932015.1 Gemmatimonadota bacterium
CGTCACCGATCGACACCGTGCCGTCACCGATCATCGCCCGCGCGAGCGAACCGCTAGTCGCCTCACCGGCCGGACCCGTATGGACGACCCGACCAGCGCGCAGCACCGTTACCCGGTCCGCGGCCGACAGCGCTTCATCCAGCTTGTGCGTGATCAGCACGGCCGCGTTGCCGCGCGCGACGAACGCGCGCACCATGCGCAGCAGTTCTTCCGCTTCCGCCGGCGCAAGCACGGCCGTGGGCTCGTCGAGCAGCAGCACTCGCGCGTCCGCAGCGAGTGCCTTGACGATCTCGAGCCGCTGCTTGAGCGCGACCGTCAGCGACTCGGCGCGCGCGTCCGGATCGAGCGGAAGTCCCGCATCCGCTACGAGCTGCCGCACACGCTCGCGCAGTCCAGCCGGTGCAACCGCCCACCCGGCAGCAAGCGCAATGTTTTCCGCTACGGTGAACGAGGGAATCGAGGTGAAGTGCTGGTGCACCATGCCCAGGCCAAGCCGCCGTGCGTCGCGCGGCGACGCGATCGTGCGCACGGTTCCGTCGACCACAATGGCACCGGCGTCGGGACGCAGCATGCCATACGCCACATGCATCAGCGTCGACTTGCCCGCGCCGTTCTCGCCAAGCAGCGTGTGTATCTCACCGGGTTCAACCGCGAAATCCACCCCGTCGAGCGCGCGCACCATTCCGAACTGCCTGACGATGCCGCGCAACTCGAGCGCGGGCGCCCGGGTCACAGTCCGGTGGGGTGATCGTGAAAGGCCCAGGGCAGCTCGAAGCGATCCGACAGGTGGGAGGCCAGTGCCTGCACGCCGAGTGTTTCGGTCGCGTAGTGACCGGCATAGAAAACGTTGAGCCCCCACTCCATGGCATCGAAGTAGGTGTGGTGCGGGCCTTCGCCGGTAATGAACGTGTCGAGCCCGGCATCGCGCGCGGCGGCGATCGCGCTGCCCGCACCGCCGGTGATGATGCCGACCCGTGCAATCCGCTCCGGACCGCCGGCGATCAGCATCGGGCCCGGCGCTGTTGCGCCGACCGCGCGGCCAAGCTCGGCGCGCAGCGCATCCCGGTGCGCAAGCCCGGCCGGAATCTGGCCCCAGACACCGATCGGCCTCCCCCGCGTCTCGCCGAACCATCCTTCGACCGCAATGCCCAGCCGCTCCGCCAGCACCGCGTTATTGCCCACCACCGGGTGCAGGTCCAGCGGCAGGTGCGCCGAGTAGAGAGCGATGTCGTGCTCGAGTAGCGCGGAGAGGCGCCGGTAGCGCCGGCCGGTCACCGGAACGTTGCCCTCCCAGAACAGGCCGTGATGCACCAGAAGCAGCGGCGCGCCGCCATCGGACGTACCGGACTCGAGCTCTTCCTCGATGACCCCGTCGATCGTTGCCTGCGACGCATCGACCGCCGCGACGAGACTCCCGATCCGGCCGGTGTTCTCGACTTGCAGGCCGTTGAGCGCGGTTGGCGCATCCGGAACGTCGCGAATCTCGAGAAATTCGTCGAGGTATGTGACGATCTCCGCCAGCGGAACGCTCGGCGCGCCCGAACGCCCTGTCATGGCAGCGCCTTGAGACTGCCCGCCTTGAGCGAGTCGGCCGCCGCAGCGACCCTGGCGGCCAGCGCGGCCGACAGCTTCCCGGCCAACGCGGGGTTCGCCACATAGCGGACGACTCCGCTTTCGATCCCGAAGGACTCGATTCGGGAAGTAAATCGCCCTTCCTTTACTTCCCGGGCGACCAGCATGAAGGCCTGCGGGAGGTCGATGACGGCCGAGCCGAGGACCCGGTCGGGCGCAAGATGGGTCTGGTCCGCGTTCGCGCCGAAGACGTATACTCCCGGCGTTTCCTTCGCCGCTTGAAAGACGCCAAGGGCCGCCGCGTCCGCATTGTGATGAAACATGTCGACGCCGGTGCGGATTAGCGCGAGCGCCGCTTCGCGCCCGGCCGCGGGATCGTCCCAGTTGTTCAGATAGGTCGATCGCGTCTGCACCGTCGGGTTGACCGCGCGCGCCCCGTTCACCCAGCCGTCGTAGGCCCGCTTGACCGGCGGCAGCTCGACCCCGCCCACGAACCCGATCAGCCCGGAGCGGGTCATCCCTCCAGCGACCATACCGGCGAGATAGCTCGCATCCTCCAATCGAAATACCAGCGGCACCACGTTTCCCGCCGCCCGTTCTCCCGACGTCACCACGAACACCGGCCGCGGAAACTCCGCGCTCACCCGCTCCGCTGGATTCTGGAATTCGAACCCGTGCGCGAAGATGAGATCGTAACCCTCCGACGCGTATGTGCGGAGGGCGTTTTCCTGTTCGGCCGGCGTTCGCGCCTCGACGTTACTGACCTCTGCCCCGAGCGAATCATGGATTGCGCGGAGTCCGGCGTAGGCACCGGAATTCCACGCAGCATCGGTGATCGATCCAGGGGTAATGAGGGCAACGCGAAACGTGCCGGACGCCTTTTTGTCAGCACCGGAGCAGGAAACAAGAGCCAGCAACGCGACAGCACGGAGCCACTTTCGCATCAGAAAGCGGCTCGCTGGAGCGCGCGGTTCATGTCGATTCTGTCCCTCGGTGTATCGGCCGTGTCACAAGGCAAGCATTTCCACAGACTTATGAGACTTTTCCACGCGGGAGCCGAATTCGGCCGGATCCGCGAGCGAGTTGATCTCCATCTTCACCTCGCCGCTCAGGCGTCCTCCCTCGAGTATTGCGATAC
>JBDTQV010000343.1:0-2698 GCA_039932015.1 Gemmatimonadota bacterium
ACAAGCTGCTCATGGCGCGCGTCCGGCCGTACTACATCTACATGGCCGACCAGGTCGCCGGCGGTGAGCACTTCCGCACCAGCGTGCAGACCGGCATCAAGATCATGGAAGCGCTCCGCGGCTGGACCAGCGGCCTGGCGATTCCCGCGTTCGTCATCGACGCGCCGGGCGGCGGCGGCAAGATCCCGCTCCTGCCGGAGTATGTGGTGAGCATGAACGAGGACGAGGTGATCCTGCGGAATTTCCGCGGCGAGCGCTACGTCTACCGTCAGCCGCAGGAGGAGGTGGGAGTCGGCAGCCGGCCGGGCGACCCCGAGTATCTCTTCCAACCGAACTTCGATATCAAAAAGCGGAAGCGAAGCACAAAGCCCAGGCGCAAGTCGGCCTAGGCCTCGAAGACCGCTCCCGTTCGCCTCAACCGCCCGGCCGCTGCCGGGCGGTCGGCGTTTCAGGGAATGAGCGCGACCTCAGGGCACTCGCGCCAGCGCGGCCTTGTCCGCCGCGTGCCAGTTTTTCCGAAGCGCGGCAGTGGCTTTGGCGGCGCCCGCGCGATCGCCGGACGCGGCGCGTGCGCCCGCGAGGCCGAGCCATGCCTCGGACCGATTGGGCCGCGCGGCAAGACCGGATTCGTACACGGAGGCCGCTTCGCGCTCGTGCGCAGCAGACCGCGCCAAAACGGCGCCGAGCAGCTCCGACGGCGGCGGATACCAGGTGGGCCCGGACGGAGTCGAGGCTCCGTCGATTCGCGCCGCTTCCCGCAGCAATACGATCGCCCGTTCGGTGTCGCCCCGCTTCACTGCGCACGTCGCCTCGATCTCGGCGGTCGTGAGCGTCAGCAACGCCCGGAGCGGTGCCGTTGCCGGCAAAGCGTCGAGATTGGCCCGCATTGACCGTGCGGCGCTCATGGCCGTTGCGGTGTCGCCGCGCATCGCTGCAGCGTATCCCGCCTGAAACCGGGCGATGCGGACGAACACCTGCTCACGGCGGGACGCATTCGGGGGAGGAAGCTCCGGCGGCGTCATCGCCGCGGTCTCCTCCCACCGGCCCGACGCCGCCGCATACCCGAACGTCAGGTCGGCCACGACGAAGCGCGCGTCGATCTCGTGCGAGAGATCGGCCCCGGCGAGCACCGCGCGCGCCGTGTCGATCAACGCGCGCCCGGCCGCGTAGCGTCCCTGCTCCAGGTAGCCGTACTGCAGCCACTCGAGGCTGTGAAATGAATTCGCAGTCCCCGGGTCGCCGCGCCGCTTCACGTCCGCCCGCGATGCCGCCCATGACTGCTCGTTGGAGCGGACCAGATCGTCCCACATTCCCACCTGCACGAAGATGTGCGACGGCATGTGCAACGCGTGCTCGGCGGCGGGCGCCACGCGCGCGTACGCGCGGGCAAAGGCGAGTCCGCGCGGCGCAATCGTGGGATCGTCGTAGGCGTGAATCAGGTAGTGCGTCGCGCCCGGATGCTGCGAGTTGGCATGGTACACCCGCTCGGCGAGCGCGATCGCCTCGTTGCGCTGGAGCGTGTCCGCAGCGCGGCTGCCGGCCATCGCCATCTGGATCGCGAGTGATGCGAACGCGGCCGCCTCGAGATCTTTCGGATCACGCGCGGCAATGTGCCGGAGCGAATCCGCAAACGCCCTCGACCGCGTAGCGACGTTGGTGTCGGCATAGAACGCTTCCACGGCAGCACCATAGGCGCGCTCGCGATCATTCGCCGCGCGCGCGAGCCGCGCCGCCGGCGTCGGCCCGAGCCGGGCGAGCACGGCGCGAGCGGAATCCGCGTCATCGACGCCCCACAGGAGCTGCGTGTGGGTCATCGCCTCGAACCAGTACGGCAGCGCGAACGACGAGTCGGCGCGCTCCGCCGCGTGGAAGGCGTCTTCCGCGTCGTCGTACTCGAAGCTGTGGAGCAGGGCGACGCCGCGGAGGAACGGTGCCTGTGCCGCGGCCGCGCCCGAGTTGGAAAAGGAAACGGTGCCCAGGCCGCCGTGCTCATGCTCATGCGGGGCCTGCGCGCTCGCGGCGAACGCGCCGCCGGCCAGCACGCCGACCGCCATCGCGACCAATCCAAGTGCGCGCATGGTTCTATTCCAGAGTGGTTTGAGATCGCTCGAGCTCAACGGGTCGAATCCCGGGCGATGCGCCGCGCCGGGTCCACCGACCATGACGGCAGCGTCGCCAGCCAGGAGAACGGATCGATCGTCACGTTCTGCAGCCGCCGGTGCACCGCCGCGCTGTTGGTGAGCGAGAAGAGGAAGATTGCCGGTACATCGGCGTTGAGCGTGTCCATCGCCTCGCGGTAGAGCGCGCGGGCGCGCGGCGCATCCGACTCGCTGCCGGCGCGAGCGAGCAGCGAATCGAATGCGACGTTGCCGTAGTGGCCGTAGTTGAGCCCGCTCCAGCCGGCGCGCGTCCACTGGTCCACCAGCCCCCGCGCACTCGGCTCGTCGAGATAAGTGCCCACGTACGCATCGAAGCGCCCGTGCGCGAGCCGCTGCTGAAAGATCGGAAAGTCCACCGCAGTCACCGACACATCGGCCCCGAGCCGGCGCCACGCCTCCTGCACCGCCACGGCCATGTTCCGGCGCATCGAGCTCGTTGCCGGAACGAGGAGATCGAAGCGAAGGCGCTGGCCGGATCTCTCGCGCACCGCACCCCCGGCCGGCCGCACCCATCCCGCCGAATCAAGCATGTGCGCCGC
>JBDTQV010000344.1:0-2693 GCA_039932015.1 Gemmatimonadota bacterium
AGCGGCCAGTGGAACGGCGAAGCTCCGCCGCCGGTGCTTCCGCCGGACGTAATCGACGCGACCAGCCGGCGATATCTCGAGGCGTACCGACTCCTGACCGGCGACACGCTGGAGGTTTCCGCATGATCATGCGCACGGCACCCGAGGGGCGCTGGTTCATCGTCGGCGCGTTCGCGATCGCCGTGGGCCTGGCCCTCGCGACCTGGTGGATTGCGCTGGCCGTCTGGCTGCCGATTACCGTCTGGGTCGTCGCGTTCTTCCGGGATCCCGAACGCACCGGCGATCGCGGGTCGAAGCTCGTGATCGCGCCCGCCGACGGCAAGGTCGTAAGCGTCATCGAAACCGATGAGCCGGCCTTCTTCGGCGATCGCACGCTCCGGGTGTCGATCTTCATGAATGTCTTCGACTGCCACGTGAACCGATATCCGGCGGACGGCACCGTCGCCTACCGGCAGTACAATCCCGGAAAGTTCGGCCACGCCGGCACCGACAAGGCGAGCCTGATGAACGAGCAGTCGTCCGTCGGACTCGAGACGCCGCATGGCAAGCTGCTCGTCCGGCAGATCGCCGGACTCGTGGCGCGCCGGATCGTCACCGATCACGGCCTCGGCACCGAGGTGCATCAGGGAGAGCGACTCGGCATGATCCGGTTCGGCTCACGCGTCGACGTATTCCTGCCGCCCAACGCCACCGTGCGCGTGAAAGTGGGCGACCGCACGCGCGTGGCGGAAACAGTGATCGCGGAGTGGGGGTCGTGAACCCGGGACGCGACGGGCAGCGCCATGGCGTGCGTCGCGTCGTCGTCGTGATGCCGAGTGCGTTTACGCTCGCCAATCTGTTCTTCGGATTCTGGTCGATCGTCTACGCGTTCAACGGACAGTTCGTCTGGGCCGGCTGGTTCATCATCTTCGCCGGTATCCTCGACATGCTCGACGGCCGCGTGGCGCGATTGTCCAACACCGGCACCAAGTTCGGCGCGGAGCTGGATTCGCTGGTCGACGTGATCTCCTTCGGGATGGCGCCCGCGCTGCTGCTCTATTTTCTGGAATTCGCCGCGGCCGGCCGGTTCTCATGGATCCTCTGCTACATCTACGTCGTGGCCGTGGCGCTCCGGCTGGCGCGCTACAACGTCACCTCCGCCGCCAAGCCGCACAGTCACTGGTTCACCGGCATGCCGTCGCCGTCCGCGGGCATGACGATCGCCGCCTACTACCCGTTCAGCCAGACGCAATGGTACCAGCGCTCGCTCGCGTACCTGGACCTGCAGCATCAGGGCCTGGTCGTGCTGCTCCTGCTGCTCGCGGTGCTGCTGGTGAGCAACGTCAAGTATCCCCGCTTCCCGGCCATCGGTGTACGGAGTGCGCGCGGTATCTTCGGCCTGCTCGTGCATGTCGGCATTCTCGCTGGCGCGCTCCTCGCCCCTGCGGCGTTTCTTTTCCCGCTCGGCATCACGTACATCGCGTTCGGGCTGGTTCGCGCGCTCGTACTCGGCCTCATGCAGCCCGCCGCGCCGGAGCTGGTGGCGGACGAGCGGCTTGCCGATGCAACCGAATCCCGCGTCTCACGCGTGCCATTCACCCGCGACCGGCGCGCCGCCGATCGCCGACAGGAGTAACTGCATGAGCTTCCGCGTCCGCGTTCGCGTCATGCCCCGCGCCGCGCTGCTGGATCCGCAGGGACAGGCGGTCGAGAACGCGCTCGTGTCGCTCGGCTTTGCCGGCACCGGAGATGTCCGCATCGGGCGCGCGATCGAGCTCGACGTTGCCGCCACTTCCCGGGATGCCGCCGTCGCGCGCGCGAAGGAGATGTGCGACCGCCTGCTGGCGAATCCGGTGACCGAGGATTACACGGTCGAGGTGGAGACGCGCTGATGCGGAAAGTGGCGGTAGTCCGATTTCCCGGCAGCAACTCCGAAATGGACGCGATGCGCGCGGCGGAGATGGCCGGCGCGGACGCTGTGCTGGTCTGGCACCGGGATACCAGTCTCGGCCGCGCCGACGTAGTCGTGCTTCCAGGCGGATTCAGTTACGGCGACTATCTCCGCTCCGGCGCGATTGCCCGCTTCAGCCCGATCATGGCAGCCGTGCAGCGGCATGCCGCGGCGGGCGGCGCCGTCCTTGGAATCTGCAATGGTTTCCAGATCCTGTGCGAAGCACACTTGCTGCCGGGCGCGTTGATGCGAAACGCCGGGCTCACGTTTGTATCGCGCCGCGTGCCGGTGACGGTCGAGCGTACGACTACCCCGTTCACGTCGGCCTACGAGCGAGGCACCGCGCTCAGTCTGCCGGTGGCGCACGGCGACGGACGCTACGTGGCCGCGCCCGAGGTGCTCGCGACACTCGAAGCGGACGCGCGCGTGGTACTGCGTTACACGACCGACGATCCTGGCGCCGATTCCGGAAACCCGAATGGATCGGCGCACAACATTGCCGGCATTTGCAGTGCGGATGGCAACATCGTCGGCATCATGCCGCATCCTGAGCGAGCGATCGACCGCGAGATCGGAAGCGACGACGGGCTTGGCTTCTTCCGCTCGCTGCTTGCCGCACCGGTGGCGGTTCACGCGTGACGCCAACGTTTCGCGGCATGGCCGTGATGCCGGCCCCATCTACTCTGACCCAGAGCTCCAGCCGATGACCGAGAAGCCCAGCCGGAACGAAGACGAATATTTTGTTCGCCTGGATGCCGAGCTC
>JBDTQV010000345.1:0-2690 GCA_039932015.1 Gemmatimonadota bacterium
CTCTGCAGGATGGGCGATGAGGGTGGCCGAGCGACGGTGGAATCTGCTCCGGCAGCCCGGAGTTCGCCACTGGGCGCCGGCGATGAGCAGCAGCGAGGCGACCGCAACCGCGACCAGCATGCATCCTGCTGCCGGGAGACACCGCCAGCACCCTGTGAGCGTGCCCGGGGTTGCTCCACGACACAGAGTGTGGCCTAGCGACACTCATGTGCTGGGTGTGGAGGCGGATCCCGACGACTTAGCGACAGTCGCGCACCAGCGCCTCCGACACTTGCGCCAGGCGTGTGGCCGGGTCTCCGTTTCGAAATCCGTCCTTGACCATCATCTGCTCCGAGTAGTGCGCCCAGCCCTCGGCGTTGCTCGCGGGGCCCAGCAGCTTGCGAGCCTTGCTCGGAAATTGCTTCGCATATATGAACTGGAGGAAGTGTCCCGGAAACACCTCGTGCACGGCAATCAGGTCGACGACGGTGCGATTGAAGCGGCTCAGGTGCTCCTCGGTGTGCTTCGCATCCCAATCGCGCTGGCGCGCCGCCTCGATCATACCGGGTCGACTAGCGCGACAACGCCTCTGCCTGCTCGGCGAGGATGGTCAACGCGAGGTCGATGGTCCGCCGGTGGGTCCTGAATGCGAGGATCGCCATGCGCAGCGTGAACATTCCGTCCAGCATCGTCGACGAAATAAAGACGCGGCCGTCACGCCGCACACCGTCGACGATCGCCTGATTGGCGGCATTGGCCGCTTCCAGCGTTGCCCCCGGCGGCACCCAACGGAAAATCACGACCGACAGATCCGGCACCGGACCCACCGCGAAGCCGAGCGCCGCCACACGGTCCCGGAAATAGCGGGCCAGCAGCAGCTTCTCATCGAGCGCCGCGGTGAACGGCCGCGTGCCGAGCTGGACAAGCGGCAACCACATCCGGAGTGCGCGGAAGTGCTTGGTCAATTCGGGCGAGACATCCGCAGGCGACAACTCGCCCGGATCGTGCGAGGCATCCTGCATGTAATGGCCCTGATACGCGTGCGTCGCGGCGAGGGCGCCAGCATCGCGAACGAGCACCATCCCAATCCCGTACGGCAGGAAAAGACTCTTGTGCGGGTCGAGCACCACTGAGTTCGAGCGCTCGATTCCGCGGAGCAGTTCCCGCCCCTGACTCGTGAGCAGGAAGAAGCCGCCGTACGCCGCGTCGACGTGAAACCAGCATCGCTCGCGCTCGGCGATCGACGCGATCGAGTCCAGCGGGTCGACCGCGCCGGTGTCCGTGGTGCCGGCCGCGGCGATCACCAGCCAGGGCTTGAGCCCGCGCGCGCGGTCTTCCGAAATCGCCGCCGCGAGCGCGTCCGGCCGCATGCGGAAGCGGTCGTCGATCGCGACGTGGCGCACCTGTGCTTCCGCCAGCCCCGTCAGCCGAAGCGCCTTGTCGATCGAATGATGCGCCTGACTCGTGAGATAGACGACGGCGGAAGCGTAGTCGGCGGCCTTGAGGCCATGGGCGTCGCGCGCGGTCGCGATCGCGGTCAGATTCGCGATGCTGCCGCCGGACGCGATATTGCCGGCCGCACGCGCCGGATAGCCGACCAGATCGGCAACCCACCGGATGAGCATGTTCTCCATCCGCACCGCACCGGGCCCGGTGAAGAAGATGCCGGCGTACTTGTTGGTGACCGCGGCGAGAAAGTCGGCCAGGGCGGAATGGTAGAGGCCGCCGCCCGGAATGTACGCCAGATGGCCGGCTGCGGCCGGATTGCCGCCGGGCCGCACCACGTCTTTCTCCAGCAGGCCGATCGCGTCTTCGATCGCGATGCCGATTTCCGAAATTGGTGACGCGAGGAGGCCGGCACCCTTGTCGGGCGTCTCAACGTAACCCTTGAGCGTGGCAATCTTCCGGAGAAATCGCTCGGTCGACGCGACAACCGCATTCCGGAGATCGCGGCGCCGCGCGCGTCCCGGCTCCAGCGGACGAGCCGCGCGCTCGAGTTGGCGAAGTTGTTCAAGCATGATCGGAATCTAGCTGCGCCGCATGCAACCATCCGATCTGCGCAACTGTCCAACGCAGCAACTCAGGATGGAGAACGCTGGTGGCGCCTCTGCTGTGCATGCTGCTTCTGCTGCAATCGCCGTCCGGCGAGGGGATGGCCGTTCCGGCTCATGCAACCACGACGGTGCGCGCAACCCGCGCGGAGTCGGCCCCTGCAATCGATGGCCGGGATGACGATGCGGTGTGGGCCGCCACTCCGCTGATCGACCAATTCAGCGAAGCGCGTCCCACGGAAGGCGCCGCGCCAAAGGTGGCTACCACCGCGCGCGTCGCGTACGACGATCACAGCCTCTACATCTTCGTGCGCGCCTTCGACCCGCATCCGGATAGCATCGTCGCCCACCTCGCTCGCCGCGACGAGGACACGCCGTCGGACCACATCACCGTCCTGCTCGATCCCTACCACGACCGGCGTACCGGCTACGAATTTTTGGTGAACCCGGCGGGGGTGAAAGCGGATTACGCGATCTATAACGACGGCAATGAGGACATCGCGTGGGACGGCGTGTGGGACGTCGCAACGAGGGTCGACTCGCTCGGCTGGACGGCCGAATATCGCATTCCGCTCTCGCAGCTCCACTATTCCGCTCATGGAGATGGCACGTTCGGGCTGCTGATCTGGAGGCAGGTGCAGCGCTACACCGAGGTCGTCA
>JBDTQV010000346.1:0-2681 GCA_039932015.1 Gemmatimonadota bacterium
ACCGCGGCCAGCACGAGCAGCGGCGCGAGCATCAGCGCCAGCCAGCCGAGGCCGGCGCCGAAAACCGGAAATGCATCGAGGCTGGATGGATGGAAGGCGAATCGCTGCACGCTCACGTCGTAGCCGAGCGTGCGAAGGTGCGACTCGAGAAGCGTACGTGCCGCGACGGCATCGGGTGTGCCCGCCTCGCGCGGTATTGCGAGCACGGCGGCAATCGTGGCGCGCGCAGAGGGCACGGGAACCCTCAGTTGTGCGTGCCCTGCTTGCCGCGCTTCGACGAGTTGCTCGCAGCGGCCTGCCCCGCCACGGACGGCGCCGCCACCAGCGCAGCCTCGCGCGTGATCGTCTTGGCCGTGACCAGTTCATCCGCATGCTGCTCGAACGTCTGCATCCCGCCGCCCTTGGCCATCAGCGTCCGGAGCTCCCCGTGGCGCGCAGTGTCACGGAGCGCGGCGCGAACCTCCGGCGTCGCGAGCAGCACCTCGACTACCGCCACTCGCCCCTTTTCGTCCTGCCGCGGCAAGAGCTGCTGCGACACAATTGCGGCGAGCGATTCGGCGAGCCGCATCCGGCCGACGTCGCGCTCGTCGCGCGGCAGCGCGGCGAGCACGTGCGCGACCGTGGCGGACACATCGCTCGTGGACAGCACGCCGAGGACGAGGCGACCGGTTTCGGCGGCGCGAATCGCGACTTCGATCGTCTCCGGCCCCGTCATGTCCCCGATGACGACCACGTCGGGATCCTGTCGCAGCGCCGCATGCAACCCGACCGGCACGCTCTCCGTGTCCACGCCGACTTCGCGCTGCGTGATCGAGCAGCTCAGGTCCCGGTGGAGAAACTCGATCGGATTTTCGATGGTGACAATGTGCTTCTGCTGCGTACGGTTGATATGGTGCACCATCGCCGCGACGGTGGAGCTCTTGCCGCTGCCGCTCACCCCGGTCACCAGTACCAGCCCGCGTTCGGCCTCGGCAATCTGCCGGATCGCATCGGGCAGGTGCAGCGTCTCGATGGTTGGCACCGTGAACGGAATCACGCGCATGACGATCATGAACGACGAGCGCTGGCGCAGCACGTTGACCCGGAACCGGCCCACGCCGGGCATGCCCCACGAACAATCGAAGTCGCGCAGGCGGTCGATGCGCGCGCGCTCCTCGTCGCTGCTCAGCAGCTTGAGCGCGATGGCGCGCGTCTGGTCCGGCGTGAGCCGCTGCTTGGTCAGCGGCACCAGCTTGCCGTTGATCCGCGCGCGGAAGACGTCGCCGGCCTTGATGTGCAGGTCGGACGCGCCGCGTTCGACCGCCGCCTTGATGATTTTTTCCATGTGTCGCTCTCGGTTACAACTTGGGCAGGAAACCCATGCGCTCGTGCACCAGGTGCAGCGTCTCCTCTGCCATGGTGCCGGCGCGGCGCGCACCGTCGTTCAGAATTTCATCCACGCGGCCCGGATGCGAAGCAAGGCCCGCCGCGCGTTCGCGAATGGGCGCGAGTGTCGCCGACATGTTGTCGGCCAGGACCCGCTTGCAGTCGAGGCAGCCCCACCGGGCACCGCGGCAGTTTTCCGCCACCTGCGCCACCGTCTCCGGTGGCGAGAAATACTTGTGCAGGTGATAGATGTTGCAGACCTCGGGATTGCCGGGATCGCGCTTCGTCACGCGCGCCGGATCGGTCTTCGCGGGCCGCAGCTTCTGCCAGATCTCCTCGGGCGAGTCCAGGATGCCGATCGTGTTGTTCTTGCTCTTCGACATCTTGCTGTCGCCGTCGGTGCCCATGATGCGCTTCGCCGCCGTCAGCAGCGGCCTCGGCTCACGCAGCAGCTCGGTGCCGCCGGCGAAGTGCGCGTTCCAGCGTCGGCAGATGTCACGCGTGAGCTCCAAATGCTGTACCTGATCTTCGCCCACCGGCACGAACTCGGCCTGGTAGAGCAGGATGTCGGCGGCCATCAGGATCGGATAGTTGAGCAGCCCGGCCGGAATGCTTTCGAGATGCTGCGACTTATCTTTGTACTGCGTCATCCGCTCGAGTTCGCCGATCGGCGTCACGGCATTGAGCAGCCACTGCAGCTCGGAGTGGCCCGGAACGTGGGACTGCACGAAGAAGACGACGCGTGACGGATCGATGCCGGATGCGAGCAGTCCCACGGCCATATCGCGCGTGCGCTCGGCATGCAGCGCGGGATCGTAGAATGGGCCGGTGATCGCGTGGAGGTCGACGATGCAGTACAGGCACTCGTACTGGCCCGATTCCTGGAGCTCGACCCAGTTCTGAACCGCACCCAGCCAGTTGCCGATGTGCAGGTCACCGGTCGGCTGAATGCCCGAGAATATGCGTGGCATACCCGGCAAGCTACCCGGCTCACCGGACCCTGACAAGACGGTATCAGCCTTGGACTTACTCGATCTCGCACGACGCGCGGCGACGCGCGCCGGCAGCTTCGTCCGAAGCGCCGTGCGCCCCCCGGATACGGCGGCGTGGACGGTAAAGGGGAGCCGCGACTTCGTCACCGAGGTGGATCGGACGGCGGAGACGCTGATCGCGGAGGTGTTGCTCGAGGGGGCGCCGGGATCGCGTATCGTGGGCGAGGAGCACACGCCCGAGGTGGTGCGAGACGGCATCGTGTGGATCGTCGATCCGCTCGATGGGACCACCAACTTCCTGCACGACTTTCCGTGGTACGCTGT
>JBDTQV010000347.1:0-2681 GCA_039932015.1 Gemmatimonadota bacterium
TACGAGGGCACGCACGACATGCACTCGCTCATCGTGGGCCAGGCCATTACGGGCCTGCCCGCGTTCTAGTCTCCAGCTGATCATCACCAGGCAGGAGCGAAGATGAAGATTGCCGTGTGCATCAAGCGGGTGCCGGACACCGACCTGCGGTTCTCCATCGCGAGAGACGGCCAGTCGCTCGACCAGACGGGCCTCAAGTACGATATCAGCGACTTCGACGGATATGCCGTCGAAGTCGCGCTGCGTCTCGTCGAGCAGCAGAAGGCCGGCGAGGTCGTGGTGGTGTCACTCGGGCCCGATGCCGTGCAGGAGACGCTCCGGAAAGCGTTCAGCATGGGTGCCGAGCGCGGCATCCATCTCCGCGCGGACACGGTTCCCTTTGACGGAATGGTGATCGCGCGCGCGCTCGCGGCCGAGCTGCGCGAGGGCGGCTACGATCTCATTCTATTCGGCCGCATGTCCACCGATTCGGCTAACGGCACCGTGGGTCCGATGGTAGCCGGGCTGCTGAATCTGCCGTGCGTCTCCGGCATCTCGCACCTCGACATCGCCGATGGGCGCGGCACCGCGCGCCGGGAGCTCGAAGGCGTTGCCGAAGAGGTGACCTTTCCGTTGCCCGCCGTGCTGACGATCGACGAGGGGATCGCGCGCGCCCGGCTCCCGTCGCTCAAGGGCATCATGGCGGCAAAGAAAAAGGCGATCGACACAAAGCCGGCGCAGCTCGGCGAGGCGAAGCTGACGGTCGAAAAGATGGAACTCCCGGCCGAACGCGCCGCCGGCCGCATCATCGGTGAAGGCGCCGACGCCGTGCCCGAGCTGGTCCGGCTCCTGCAGACCGAAGCGAAGGTGCTCTGATGGCGAATACGTTCGCATACGCCGAATCGCGCGCGGGTTCGCTCCGGACGGTGGCGTTCGAGGCGGTGAGCGCCGCGCGCCGCGCCGCGGATGCGTCGGGTGGCGGGGAAGTGCATGCGATGCTCCTTGGCGCGCCCGGGATTGCCGCGCGCGCCGAGGAGCTGGGCCGGTACGGGGCGGATGTGGTGATCGTGGTGGAGCACGCCGGTCTCGAGCGGTACAACCCGGAGGTCGCTGCGGCCACGGCGGCGGAGCGGATCCGGAGCGGCGGCTATCGCGCGGCGTTCTTCGCGGCATCCGCGGAGGGCCGGGATCTCGCGCCGCGCGTTGCGGCGGCGCTCGACACGAGCCTCGCATCAGATGTGACCTCGTTCGAACTCGACGGCGACGCGGTGCTGGCCCAGCACTCGGTCTTTGCCGGCAAGGCACAGGTCCGGGTGCGGCTCACCGGCAGCCCGGCGCTCGTGTCACTGCGGCCGGGTGCCATGGCACCGGTCGAAGCGGCGCGTTCGGCGCGGGTCGAGACGGCCGCTCCGGCCATCGATCCGGCATCGGCGCGTGTGGTGGTCACCGCCATGCTCGACCGCGGCAGTGCCAAGCTCGATCTGGGTGAGGCGCCGGTGATCGTGAGCGGCGGCCGCGGCTTGCGCGCCGCGGAAAACTTCAAGCTGATTGAGGATCTCGCGGACGCGTTCGGCAATGCGGCCGTCGGCGCGACGCGCGCCGTGACCGATGATGGCTGGCGCCCGGCCACCGATCAGATTGGCCAGACCGGCCGCGTCGTGAGCCCGACACTGTATGTCGCGGTGGGTATCTCGGGTGCCGTCCAGCACCTGGCGGGCATGCGGAGCGCGGGAACGATCGTCGCGATCAACAAGGACAAGGACGCGCCGATTTTCAAGATCGCGGATTACGGGATCGTGGGCGACCTGTTCGAGATCGTGCCGCGGCTGACCGAGGAAGTGCGCAAGGCGAAGGGCGGCTGACCAGCCGCCCTGGTTTCACGGCCGCGCGGTCTACTCCCGCACGTTCACCGTCCGCTCCCGGACCACCTTGCTCCCCCCCGCTGCATCCTCCACCGTGAGCAGCATCCGGTACTCGCCGCCCTTGAGTGCCTTGAGCGCGATGCTCCGACGCACGTGCAACACGGCCGTGGCAGGTTTGTCCTCGAACGCGACCCGGACCTGATCGCCGGCAATGCCACCCGTGTTGGTCAGCTCGATTGAGGTGCGGTACGCGTGTCCCGGCAGCAGCCCGCTCACATCGTAGTACACCTCGAGCGTCGAGCTGCGGGCGTAGACGTCGAGCGGATTGAGCGCGACGGGATCCCCGCCATGCGCCCATGCCAGTCCCGATCCCTGGCGGCCGGTCACGAGGTCGCTCACCGCGAGAGCTCCCGGGGTACCGACCGTCATGGCGTCACGTCCCGCCGCGGCGGCTGCCTTCGTGCCGGGCTGCGTGAACAACACTCGCACGTCTGACTGGCCCGGCGGCATTGGGAGCTCGAGCAGGCCGTTCAGGTACGCGCCGGCCTTGAGCGCCTCGGGGACGCGAAAATACCGCGTGGTGTCGCGTCGCATCACATCGAGCCCGGTCGGACCAACCGCGATGGTGCGGATCGCGATCGGATAGATCACACCACTCACGCCGGGGCGGATCTCGGGGGTGAGGCGCTCGCCCGGAATGGCAAAGATCACGAGCAGGTGCGCATTGTCGCTGCCCGGCGTCCCCACCGCGTAGAGTTGAACCACCGGCTTGAGTGAGGATTCGTACCGCTGGACGTACGTGTCGGTATGGAGCGCCGTCGAGAGCTGGCGTTGTCCGCG
>JBDTQV010000348.1:0-2676 GCA_039932015.1 Gemmatimonadota bacterium
CTGGAAGACGAGCACGGCTTCATCAACGTGATCGTGCCCGCGCGGCTGGTGGAGGCGAACGTCGAGGTGGTGAAGTACGCGCCGTACGTGCTGGTGACGGGGCGGCTGGAGCGGGCGGGCTCGGTGCTCAACGTGGCGGGGCGCGTGTTCAGCGAGCTGGAGACGCGGCCGCTGGTGCATTCGAGCCGGGATTTTCGCTGATTGCCGATGTGATGTCGATTCCCGCGCCGTTGGTCCGACTAATGTTAGAGCCAGGACCGGCCGCCACCACTGGTGACGCCGAACTGGCTGCAAACCCCATCAGGAGGCGATCATGCGGTTCATGGTATTGGTGAAGGCGAGCAAGGAGTCCGAGGCGGGCGTCATGCCGACCACGGCGGAGTTGACGGCCATGGGCAAGTACAACGAGGAGCTGGTCAAGGCGGGCATCATGCTGGCGGGCGAGGGGCTTCACCCGAGCTCGAAGGGCACACGCATCAGGTTCACCGGCAGCAAGCCGGTCGTGACCGATGGTCCATTCGCGGAGACAAAAGAACTGCTCGCCGGCTTCTGGATGTGGCAGGTGGGATCGAAGGAGGAAGCTGTCGAATGGGCGCAGCGTTGCCCGATGGAAGCGGGCGCGGAGCTCGAGATCAGGCAGGTGTTCGAGGCCGAGGATTTCGGTGCGGAGATGACGCCGGAGCTGCGCGCGCAGGAGGAGCGGCTGCGCGCGGAAGCCGGGTCGCGGCGCGTGTGACCTGCATGGTAGAATGCAGGCAGCGATCCCCCTCACAGGATGACAGATGATGGCTAGCCCAAACTTCGCGCGCTGCATCCGGTTCGTGATGACCGCGTGTGCGTTCACGTGGCTTACCGGTGTGCTGCCGGCCGTGGCGTCGGCGCAGGCGCGTCCGCACGCGATGCCGTCCGAGCCGCTGCCGCTGCCACGTACGGTGAAGCACGCGTACGTCGCGCGCACGCGCCTTCCGGATGGCCGCCCCGGCCCGAACTACTGGCAGAACCGTGCGCGCTATACAATGACGCTCAGCACCAATCCGCCGGACCGGACGGTGACGGGCACCGAGCAGATCGTCTACTTCAACAACAGCCCGGACACGCTCCGGCAGCTCGTCGTCCGTCTCATCGTCAACATCCACAAGCCCGGCGCCCCCCGGGGCGGCGGGGCCGATGACGCGTATCTCACTTCCGGCGTGCAGGTGGACCGGTTCACGGTGAATGGCCAGACGCGCCCGTGGAACAACGGGGTTTTCACCGTCGCACACGTGCAGCTTCCGGCGCCGCTGCTGCCGCATGATTCCGTGAGCCTTGGCTTCGACTGGCGCTATGACATGTCGCGCCGGAGCGGCCGTGAAGGCGCGATCGATTCGACGACGTTCTTTCTCGCGTACGCCTATCCGCGCGTCTCGGTCTACGACGACTACAATGGGTGGGACACGACGCCGTTCAACGACCAGCTCGAGTTCTACAGCGACTTCAACGACTACGACGTGACGGTGAAGGTGCCGGCGAATTTCGTGGTGTGGGGAACCGGCGCGCTGCTGAATCCGGCCGAGGTGCTTCAACCGGCGCAGCTCCAGAGGTACCAGGCGTCACTGACGTCGGAGCAGACGATCAATGTCGCGACCGCCGCGGAGATGCGCGCGCACGCCGTCACGGTACAGCAGCCGGTGAACGCATGGCACTTCCGCACCGCGAACGTACCGGACGTGACGTTTGCACTGAGCGATCACTACGTGTGGGACGCGGGAAGCGTGGCCGTCGAGCCAGGGCCGCGACCCCGCGTCTCGGTGCAGGCGGCGTACAACGACACCGCCGCCGACTTCCGCCACATGGTGCGCTACGCAAGTCACGCGCTCGATTGGCTCTCGCACGAGTGGCCGGGCGTGCCGTATCCGTACGAGAAGACGACCGTGGTCGAAGGCTTCGCCGGGATGGAATACCCGATGATGGTCAACGACGAGAGCTACCCGGATACGGTCTTCTCGCGCTTCGTGGCGGAGCACGAGATTGCCCACACGTATTTCCCGTTCTACATGGGAATCAATGAGACGCGGCACACGTTCATGGACGAAGGTTGGGCGACCACATTCGAGTATCTGATCGCTACCGCGGACCTCGGCCCTGAAAAGGCGTCCGAGTTCTTTCGCCAGTTCCGCGTGAACGGCTGGGCGCACGACCCCGGCCTGCTGGACGACCAGCCGATCATCACGCCCGGCTCCACTGGCAACAACGGCTACGGCAAGCCGGCCCTCGGATATCTCGCCGTGAAGGACCTGCTCAATGATGCGCTGTTCCGGAAGGCGCTCCACGCATACATGGATCGCTGGCACGGCAAGCATCCCATTCCGTGGGACTTCTTCAACAGCTTCAACGACGCGAGCGGCCGCAACCTCAACTGGTTCTGGCGGAACTGGTTCTTCACCGACAACTACATCGACCTCGCGCTCACGCGCGTCACCCGCGCCGGCAAGGGGTACCGGCTCGTAATCGACAACGTGGGCGGCATGGCGGCGCCGGTGGACGTCGTGCTCCAGTACACCGATGGCACGAGCACCACCGTGCACCAGACGCCAGCGATCTGGCAGGCAAACCAGCGGCGGGCGAGTGTGACCGTGCCGACGCGGAAAGCGGTGCAGTCGATCGCGCTCAGCGGGGGCATCTGGGTCGATGCGGACA
>JBDTQV010000349.1:0-2673 GCA_039932015.1 Gemmatimonadota bacterium
TCGCTCGCGGCCGCGCGCGCCGTCGACAGCCTCACCCCGCGCGACACCGCCTTCGTTCCCGCGCTCGCCACCGCGCTGCCCGTGACGACCCTGACGCTCATGCCCGACTCCATCGCGGACCTGGCGTGGCTCGATCTGCTGCGCGACACCACACTCGTGCGTTTCGTCCGCACCGCGGTCGCACAGAATCGGAACGTGCAGAGCGCTGCGGCGCGCATTCGTGAATACCGCGCCCTGGTAGGTGTCGCGCGTGGTCCGCTCTTTCCATCACTGACGGCAAACGCCAATGCGAGCACGAACAAGGTCGCCATCGGCGGGTCGACTCCGCTCACGTTCGACGCGCTCCGCGTCACCGGCGATCTCGCCTGGGAGCTCGACTTCTGGGGCCGCACCCGGCGCGGGATCGAGGCCGCCAACGCCGACCTCGGCAGCCAGGAGGCCAACGCACGTGCCGTCGTCCTGTCGCTCGTCAGTGACGTGGCGACCGGCTACCTCCAGCTCCTCGAGCTCGATCAGGAGCGGTTGATCGCCGAACAGACCCTCGCGTCCCGCCAGGCGACGCTCGCCCTGTCGCGAAAGCGCCTTAAACAGGGACTCATCTCCGAGCTCGACGTCCGGCAGTTCGAGGCGCAGGTCAGCGCGCCGGCTGCGACGCTCGCGCAGGTCGAGCGCCAGCGCACGCAGGCGCAGCATCAACTCGACGTTCTGCTGGGGCAGACACCGCAGCCCATCGCGCGTGACTCGACGCAGTCGCTCACGCGCGCGGCGGCGGCGCTCGACGTGCCGGATTCAATTCCGGGCGCGCTGATCACGCGCCGACCAGACGTGCAGCAGGCAGAGCGCGCGCTCGCCGCGGCGACCGCGCGCATTGGGGTAGCGCAGGCGGCGCGGTTGCCCACGATCATGCTCACGGGGTCGTACGGCTCGCAGGCTCGATCGGCGAGCGACCTGTTCAGCTCCCGTGGCGAGGTGTATCAGCTGCAGGGCGGGCTATCGTTTCCACTGTTCACCGGCGGGCGCCTGGAAAATCAGAGCCGCGCCGCCGTGGCACGCGCCGATCAGGCGCGTGCGCAGTACGAGCAGACGGCGTTGAATGCGCTGCGCGAAGCGGGAGATGCGCTCGTCGCCGCGCGCACGGCGCGCGACGAAGTCGCGGCGCAGCAGACGCAGGCGCAGGCGCTCCGCCGCGCGACGCATCTGGCGGAACTCCGATACGGAACCGGCGTGGCGAGTTACATAGAAGTCCTGCAGGCGCAGCGCGATCTGTTCGGCGCCGAGCTCGCGCTCAGCCAGGCCCAGCTTCGCCAGCTCACGGCTGGCGTGCAGCTCTATCGCGCACTCGGCGGAAGCTGGCGCTAGCGCAAGGAAAGCGGCCGCGGTGGCTCAGGCGCGTTGCGGCCGCGCCACGAGAATGCCGGTGCACCGCGTGATTGCAGCGACGTATTCTGCGAGCGGTGCCCGTGCGATTTCCACCACGCCGCCGGACAGCGGCGCGTGGAGGACGCCGAGTGTGTCTGCCGCACCCCGATACGCGAACGCGGCATGGCTCACGTCGAGCCCCGGAATCGATGTTGCGAACGCGAGCACGTCTCCGGACTGGATCTGTTCGGCGACCGCGGCAATGCGGTCGCGGGGGATCAGCCGCCGTGGGCGCACGTCGAGCCGGCGCTCCAACGCGGCGATCTCGCGGAACACGCGCTCATCCTTGAGTGCGGGATAGCTGCTCCGATGCTCCGTCATGAATCGGAGCGGGCGCACGTCGTCCACCGCGCCGAGCCCGGGTCCGATATCCCGAACGAGCCCGCGCGCCTCACCGTCCGAAATCCATTCGCTGAAATAGTGCAGGCGTGACGCGTAGCCGATTCGCTCACCGCCGCGGTAGCGCATCCGTTCGATCTCTCGCCCAAACCGATTCCATGATGGCGATGCCTGGTGCGCTTCCGCGCGCGCCACGCCCAGGCAACCCTCGACGAGTGTCACGCAGTCGAACCGCGAAAGCGAGAGCGTGAGCGGCTCGCGACGGGATGCACGCCGATCGCTGCGCAGATACGCGTCGAGTGTCCCCGCCACGTACGGCGTTCCGGCGGCCAGCTCGCCGACACGAATGGCGTCGCGGCCGAACGGCGTACCGGAGCGGACGGCTCGCTCTGCGCGCAGCTTCGCCGCCCATGCGTCCAGCCGCGCCCGGTCCGGATCTGCGCGCGAGCCGCCGCTCGCGGAAGCAATTTGTGCGGGACGCAGGGCGATCATCGCGGCCATCGCTGCCGAGGCCTTCAACATCTCGCGCCGATTCGTCGGTGAGTTCATGGGTCCCGCGGCAGTCAAGAGAGCATAGCCAGCCTGCTCACGAAGACTAGCCACGCCCTTCTCGTCTGGCCACGCACTTGACGAATTGTGGCGAAACGGGAGATTGCAGCTTCCCTTTTGATCGAGTGCAGCGCGAACGACCAGGAGCACACGATGAGCGGAGTGCGAGTACTTGTGGGTACCAGGAAGGGCGCCTTCGTCCTGACTGCCGACGGCAAGCGGGACCGCTGGCACGTCAGCGGACCTCATTTCGCCGGCTGGGAGATCTATCACGTCAAGGGTTCAACGGTGGACCCCAACCGCCTTTACGCGTCGCAGTCCAGTGGCTGGTTCGGTCAGCTGATCCAGCGCTCGGACGACGGCGGG
>JBDTQV010000350.1:0-2668 GCA_039932015.1 Gemmatimonadota bacterium
GTTCGGCGAGTACGGCGCCGAGATCTCCGTAGCGCGGGTTGCCGACGACGCCGACGTTCATCGCGGCTCGAGCGACTCCTCGTGATGCAGCGAGGCGATCCGCCGTGCGATGCCCTCCGCCGTGAGCCCAAAGCTCTCCAGTTGCTCAGCGCGCGGCGCCTGCTCCATCAGGCGGTCGGGCACACCGAGCGCCACGACGCGCACGTCAGGATGGGTTGTCTGCATCCGCTCCGCGAGATACGCGCCGAATCCGTTCACGATGGTGCCTTCTTCCACCGTCACGAACGTCGCATGGCTGCCCGCCAGCATCTCGAGCATCGCTCCGTCAGCCGGCTTCACGAAGCGGCAGTTCACCACGGTGCAGTCGATGCCTTCGCGCGCGAGCAGTTCGGCCGCGCGCACGGCGGGCAGCACCATCGTTCCGACCCCGAGAATGGCGACGTCCTTGCCGGTCCGGAGCTGTTCCCAGGTGCCATACGGAACTGCCGGAACCGACGCGACCGGTGACGGGTCAGCCGGCGCCTTGTCGCGCGGGTAGCGAATGCAGAACGGTCCGCCCTGATGCGCGAGTGCCGTACGCAACAACCCGATGAGCTCGTCGCCATCCTTGGGCGCGGCGACCGTCATCCCCGGTACCGCGAGCATGAACGCAATGTCGTACAACCCCATGTGCGTCTGGCCGTCCTCACCGACGAGCCCCGCGCGGTCCATGCAGAACACGACGGGCAGCCGCTGCACCGCGACGTCGTGGATGACGTTGTCGTACGCGCGCTGGATGAAGGTGCTGTAGATCGCGCACACGGGACGGATACCCTGCGTGGCCAGCCCGGCCGCAAACGTCACCGCGTGTCCTTCGGCGATTCCCACATCGAAGAAACGCTCGGGCCACGCCTTCTGGAAGACGTTGGTGCCGGTGCCGGACGGCATCGCCGCCGTCACGACGACCATCTCCGGAACCTCGGCTGCGAGTCCGGTGATCGCATCGCCGAATACCTGGGTCCACGTGGGCGGACCGCTGGCCTTCTTCCGCGCTTCACCGGTGACCGGGTCGTAGGCGGCAAGGCCGTGCCACTTTTCCCGATTGTCCTCGGCGAAGCCGAAGCCCTTCCCCTTCTGCGTGATGACATGCACGAGACGCGGACCGCTCATGGAGCCGACGAACTTGAGCGTGTCGCAGAGCTTGGGCAGATCGTGCCCGTCGATCGGTCCGAAGTAGCGGAAACCCAGCTCCTCGAACAGCATGCCCGGCGAGAAGAGATTCTTGACGCTCTCCTCGACGTTGCGCGCGAAGTCCACGACCCGCTCGCCGAATACGTCGCCAAGCTTGAGCGTGACACCCTTCACCGCGTCGCGCACGCGGTTGGTCCGGGGATTCGCGACGATGCCGCCCAGCGTCTTGCTGATCGCGCCGACGTTCGGCGAGATCGACATGCCATTGTCGTTGAGGATGACGATCAGGTCGCGATCGGTGTGCCCGGCGTTGTTGAGCGCCTCGTAGGACAGGCCGCAGGTGAGCGCGCCATCACCCAGGACGGCGATCACCTCGTTGGATTCGCCGCGAAGATCGCGCGCGGTGGCCATGCCAAGTGCGGCCGACACTGCCGTGCCCGCATGACCGGCGCCGAACTGATCGTGCTCACTCTCGGTTCGCTTGAGGAACCCGGAAATGCCGCCGGTTTGCCGCAGCGTGGGAAACGCCTCGTTGCGGCCGGTCAGCAGTTTCCACGCGTATGCCTGATGGCCAACGTCCCAAACGATCTTGTCACGCGGCGAGTCGAACTCGTACAGCATCGCGATGGTGAGCTCGACCACGCCAAGGCTCGCGCCGATATGGCCGCCAGTGATAGAGCAGCCCTCGATGAGCCGCTCGCGAATCTCGGCGGCGAGCTGCGGCAACTGGTCGCGGCGCAGGCGCTTCAGGTCTTCAGGGCCTTGTATGCCGCCGAGCAACGTCATGGACGATCCGGGCTGAATGATCACGAACTCCGCGTCACAATATAATTGGCCAACGAGGCGAGCGACGCAGACGCGGCGGGCAGCGGCGCCAGACGTGCGACGGCTCGGCGGGCCAGCCGGTGTGCCTCGTCGCGCGCGCCGTCGACACCGAGCACGCGCACGTACGTCGACTTCCTCAGCTCTTCGTCGCGCCCGGCCGTCTTGCCGAGTGTCTCGCTGGTTTCGGTCGCGTCGAGCACGTCGTCGGCGATCTGGAACGCGAGCCCAACGTCTTCGCCAAACGCCGCGAGTGCCGCAAGCTCGGCGTCGGATCCGGCCGCGGCCATGCCCCCCAGCACGCACGCCGCGCGGATGAGCGCACCGGTCTTGCCGCGATGCACGGCAATCAGCCCCGAGAGATCCAGCTCGCACCCTTCGGCTTCCAGATCGAGCCACTGCCCGCCGACCATCCCTTCTATCCCTCCAGCCTGGAAAAGTTCGCGCGCCATCCGGCCGAGCGCAGCATCGGGCAACCCGAGTGCGCCCGCCGCCTCGGCCAGCGCTTCGGCCGCGACCGGCACCAGGAGGAACCCGGCGCGTGTCGCGGTGGCCACGTCGAAGGCTCGGTGCGTCGTTGGCCGGCCGCGGCGAAGGTCGTCGTCGTCCATGCATGGCAGGTCATCGTGCACGAGCGAGTAGGTGTGCACGGTTTCGACGGCCGCGGCAACCGCAT
>JBDTQV010000351.1:0-2625 GCA_039932015.1 Gemmatimonadota bacterium
CAGCTCGAGGTTCGGGTTGTCGGAAATCGGACTGCTCGGGGTTGGCGACGTATACGCAACCAGTCGCATGCGCCGCGCCTCGAAGCGAAGGCGACACATGTGGAAGGGGTCACTCACGAGCAGCACGCTGTTGAGACCGCGCGGCTGCAGCCACTCCGCCACGGCGGTGATCGACGTATACGTCGACCGGCCCTGCGGCGCCACTACAATCGACGTGTCACGCACCTTGCGGGCGAGCAGATATTTCCGGCTCACCGCCGCCTCGCTCGTGGTATCGCCGCGGCCAACGCCCCCGGTCACGATGATGCGCGGCGCCAGATGATCCCGGTAGAGCGTCACCGCATGATCGAGGCGCGCTCTCAGCACCGGCGAGGGATGCCCGTTGTACTGTGCCGCGCCCAGCACCACGATGGCGTCGACCGGGTGGCGCTGGTCCTGCTGGCTCACGACCAGCACCATCACGAGTGCCACCGTATAGACGATGCCGGCGGCGAGGACGAGAAGTCCCAGGAACTTGAGCAGTCGGCGCGCCGTCACGCCAGCTCGAACGTTTCTCCGTGGCGGGGCACATGCACCTGGCCGACACCCTCCTCGCGGAGAATTTGCGCCATCGCTTCCAGTGCGGTCGGCTCGCCGTGCACGCAGAAGGCGCGACGCACGCGGCCGCCGATCCGCTTCACCCAGCCGCGGAGCTCGTCGCGATCCGCATGAGCCGAGTAGCCGCTGATGGTCTCCACGGACGCGCTCACCTGGTGCTCTTCCCCGAAAATTTTCACCACCTTGGCGCCATCCTGGATACGGCGGCCCAGCGTGCCCTCACCCTGGTAGCCGACGAACAGCACGACCGATCGATGATCTCCGATGTGATTCGCGAGATGATGCAGGATCCGGCCGGACTCGGCCATGCCCGACGCGGAAATGATCACCGCAGGCCCATTCAGCCGGTTGAGCGCCTTGGACTCCGCGACATCGCGTACATAGTGCACCAGCGGAACATCGAACAGCGGCGCACCCGAGTCGACGAGTTGCTCGGAGTGGTCGAACGTTTCCGGATGGAGGCGGAACACCGACGTCACCTCGACGGCGAGGGGGCTGTCGATGTAGATCGGGATGTGGGGAATTTTTCCGGCCCGGTAGAGCTGGTTGATGCTGTACACCAGCTCCTGCGTGCGTCCCACGGCGAACGACGGCACGAGCACCTTGCCGCCGCCTGCCGCCGTCTTCCGGATCACTTCGCCGAGCCGCTCCTCCGCCCCCGCCACCGACTCGTGCAATCGCTCGGCGTAGGTGGACTCGATGATGAGCGTGTCGATCGGTCCGGTCGGCGGCTCCGGATCACGGATGATCGGAAGCCCGTTGCGGCCGATGTCTCCCGAAAAGACGAGGCGGTGCGGCTCGCCTTCGGTGAGACGGAGATCCACCGACGCGGAACCCATGATGTGACCCGCATCGAGGTACTCGAGTGTCAGGTGCTTCCGCACGTGATGGATGCGGTGGTACGGAATGCCCACCATCAGCTTCTGTACGCGTATCGCGTCGGCCATCGTGTAGAGCGGCCGTGCGTCGGGGCCGGCACGCCCGTGACGCTCGAGGTATTCGAAATCCTTTTCCTGAATGTGCGCCGAGTCGGCAAGCATCACGGCGCATAGATCTCGCGTACCCGGGGTGACGAGCACCGGCCCGTGAAATCCCTGGTTGGCGAGCAGCGGAAGACGACCCGTGTGATCGATGTGGGCATGGCTCACGATTACCGTATCGATCCGGCGCGCGTCGAACGGAAGCTCCGCGTTCAATTTTCGCGATTCCGACCGGCGGCCCTGAAAGAGTCCTGCATCGAGGAGGATGCGTGCGCCGGCCGCTTCGAGCAGGTGCATGGAGCCGGTTACCTGACCCGCGGCGCCCCAGAACGTCAGCCGTATCGGAGTAGACATCGAAGCCTTGGTCAGAGTCAGCGGGTGCCGAACAGCCGGTCGCCGGCGTCGCCGAGCCCCGGCAGGATGTAGCCGATCGAGCTCAGCTCGCGATCGAGTGCCGCGGTGAAGATCGCGACGTCCGGATGCGCCTCCAGCATCCGGCCGACGCCTTCGGGCGCCGCGACGAGGCAAAGAAAACGGATGCGCCGCGCTCCGGCTTGCTTGAGCGCCGACACCGCCGCGACGGCGGACCCGCCGGTGGCGAGCATCGGATCGAGCACGTAGAAGTCGCGCTCGATTTCGTCGGCCGGAATCTTGAAGTAGTAGTCGATCGGCTGCAGCGTGTCGTGATCGCGATACAACCCGATATGACCTACGCGCGCCGACGGTATGAGCTGGGCGATCCCTTCGACCATGCCGAGTCCCGCGCGAAGGATCGGCACGAGCGTCAGCTTCTTGCCGGACACCTGGGTCCCCTGCATCGCCTCGAGCGGTGTCTCGATCGTCACTGGCTCAAGTTGCAGATCCTTCGTCGCCTCGTACGCCATCAGCGTCGCAATCTCATTCACCAGCTGCTTGAAATCGCGGGTCGTGGTGCGGCGATCCCGGAGGATGGTGAGCTTGTGCTGAATGAGAGGATGCGTGAGGACGGTCAGATTGGCGAAGGGCATTGCCAAAACATGGGTGGAAGGGCGGGGAGGCGGAAGGGCGG
>JBDTQV010000352.1:0-2602 GCA_039932015.1 Gemmatimonadota bacterium
CGATCATGCTTCACGGGCGGTTTGCCGGCGGCCGTGTCGGGGTTGTGGGCATCGGGAATTTCGAGGGACTGACGATTCCCGGCGGCGAGCTCGCGCCCGGGAATTGGGGCGAAGGATTCGTCGACCGGCGCCATCCGCACACATACCTGCACGAGCTGGTCGTATCGGCCAATGACCTGCTGGGCCGGGGTGCAGTTCGAGCCTCGCTCAGCGCGGGGAAAGGGTTCGCGCCGTTCGGCACCGACGACCCGATGTCACGGCCGCTGGTGCGATATCCGGTGAATCATCACCTCTCCCAGATCCTCGAGCGCGCTGTCGCGATCGTTGCATTGCGCTCCGGTCCGATTGCCGTCGAGGGCGGGCTGTTCAACGGAGATGAGCCGGAACGCCCCGGCCAGTGGCCGCGCATCAGCCGTTTTGGCGATTCGTGGTCCGGGCGGCTCACCGCGGCGCCCGTAACGGGCCTCGAGATCCAGGGATCGCTCGCGCACGTGCACTCGCCGGAGCACCGTCCCGGGGCCGGGCCGGACCAGCGCAAGGCTAATGTGTCGGCGCGCTGGGACCGGATGCTCGGGTCCCATCCGACGTATGCGATGGCCGAGTGGGCGCGGACATCGGAAGCCGGCGGGTTCTTCGTCTACCACAGTCTGCTGGCCGAAGGTGCATGGTCGGCAGGGGGTCAACGTCTCCTAGCACGTGCCGAGCGGACCGAGCGCCCGGAAGAGGTGCGTACCCTCGATCCGTCTCGCACAATCCGGCCGCACCTGGAAAATTCCATCCTGGGTGTGACGCGCTGGACCGTCCTGACCGCCGGCTGGTCACTCGACCTCGCGGCCGGCCACGGAATCCGGGTGCAGCCGTTGGCGGAGCTGTCGTACGCCCGGGTAGCGTCACTCGGCGGGCAGGGGTTCGATCCACTAACGTTCTACGGAAGAGAATGGCTCTGGTCGGCGAACATTGGAATGAGGCTCGGCTGGGGTGCAGCGATGCACCGGATGGGCCGGTATGGCGCGCTGGCTGATTCGCATGCAGCCCACGCAATTTCCCACATGCACTGAGGCAGGAGACCATGATGAAGCGAGCACGATTTGCCTGGGTTCTGGTGGCGGTCGCCCTTGCGGCGGCTTGTAATACGAATGATCCAGTCGATCCAAACGTGCCGAAGTCGCTTGCGATCGTCGATGGAACACCGCAGACGAACGCCGTCGGAAGTGTCGCCGTTGCACCGCTCAGGGTGGTCGTCAAGAACGCCGAGGGGAATGGCGTCGAGGGGGTGATGGTGACATGGGCGGTCGCACAGGGCGGCGGGTCGGTCAGTCCCGGAACATCGGTCACCAACTTCGATGGCGTCGCGCAGACGACGTTCACGTTCGGTTCCAGTGCCGGCACCAGCCTCGTTCAGGCCATCGTGTCGGCCGTGACCGGATCGCCACAGAACTTTACGATGAATGCGACGGCACTGCCTGGGGGCGGCGGCGGCGGCGGCGGGGCTCAGTAGTCATCGCAGGTGCGTCCTCGGAACAGGTCAGGAAGAATGCGTCTCAGGTCAGGCTACGCCACGCTCGTCGCGGTGACAGCGCTGTTGGCCGGCGGCTGCAGTGATTCGACATCGCCCGCTGATAACCGTGCGACATCGATCGCATTGCAGGACGGTAGTAATCAGACCGGCCAGATCGGCACGACACTCGCACAGCCGCTCCGCGTTCTCGTGCAGAACGCGGCCGGCCAGCCGGTGTCCGGCGTGGCCGTGCAATGGGCGGTGCTCTCGGGAGGCGGCACGCTCACGTCGCCGTCGAGCAGCACCGACCAGAGCGGCATCGCGGCGGCGGTGTACACGCTGGGTCCCACGGCCGGCGCGCAACAAGTTACCGCCGCCGTCGCGAGCCTCACCGGATCGCCGGTAACGTTTACCGTGACTGGAACGATCGCCCAGACGCCGGGGCAGACTGACCCGGTGCTCCTGCAGACCGTGGACGTCCCTGCCAACTACGGTGCGCACGACACCTTCGTCCGCGATGGGCTCGCGTTCGCGTTCATCTGGAACAGCGGACTCAGGATCTACGACGTCGGGAATGGCATCAAGGGCGGGTCACCGGCGGCACCGGCGCTCGTCAGCAGCTTCGTGCCGTCGGCAGCCGGCTCGAATGACGGGCCCAACGTGCACAACGGATGGTGGTTCCACAATCCGGTCAAGAATGAGAAGCGCTACCTGTTCATAGGCCAGGAAGGCCCGGCCGGTCTCTTCACTCGTACCACCGGCGACATCCACGTGCTGGACGTCTCCAACCTCACGGCGCCGACGGAAGTCGGGTTCTACCATTACCCGTCGATTGCCGGAGACAGCGTCGGCGTCCACAACTTCTGGATGGACGAGCCGGCGCAGATCCTCTATGCGGCGTTCTACAACGGGGGAGTGGTCGCTTTCGATGTGTCAGGGACGTTGCCGCAGGACTTGTCGAGCCGCGTGATATCGCAGTTCCGGCCCGGCGGCGCCGGCGACACCTTCACGTGGGGTGTGCAGCTCGCCAACGGGTCGCTGTACGCGATCGACATGCTGAGCGGACTGTCGCAGCTCCGGTTGCAGGGGGGTGTGCTGAGCAAG
>JBDTQV010000353.1:0-2582 GCA_039932015.1 Gemmatimonadota bacterium
ACGAGCACGGCCGCGATCGTCGCGAGCGTGGTCGTTGCGATCGCCACCCACGCGGTGAACGCGACGCCGCGCCACACCGCGGGCTCGCCCAGCACGCCAACGAACCGGCCCAGGCCAGCTTCGCCGCCCACCCATCCGACGATGCCCGCGCCAGCCAGCGCGGCATAGCCCGCGCCGACGAACACCGGCGCCGCGATGGCGACGACGATCAGCAGCCCCACCTGCCGCGGCCCGCGCATCTACTGCCCGGTCTCGCGCACACGTTCCCGCCAGTCAGCTGCCAGATGCTCGTGATACTCGGGTGCGACTTCCGGACGCGCGTAGCGCGCGAGCGTGTCGCGCGGCACCGCCCGCGGATCCCGCTCCGCCGTGCGAAATCGTTCGGCCCACTCGGGCGGCAGCCGCGCCGGATCGAGCACCGTACCATCCGCCCAGACCTCAGGCCGCTGCTTTTCGAACTGCGCCTCCGGCGAGAGGAGGAAGTCGGCGACGACCATCGCGCCGGCGGGATTTGGCGCGTTGACCGGAATGCCCACGTAGTGCGCATTGGCAATCGTTCCGTCCCGCAGCACCAGCGCGCGGGCCGTCATCGGCAGCAGCCCGCGCGCGCTCTTGGCGAGCACGTCGTTCTGATTGAAGGACATTGAGAAGTCGACCTCCTGATTCGCGAAGAGCCGATGCAGTTCCGCGACTTCTCTCGGGTATGCCGCGCCGCCGCGCCACAGTGCGGGCCGCACCGAGTCGAGCCACGCCCACACGCCCGCACTCGCCACGCGGTAGCGCACGGAGTCGAACCCGCCGGCGAGCCGCCCGGCGCCCCCCGCCTCAACGTAGAGCAACTGCTTCAGGAACGTGATGCCAGTGAACCCCTGGTCGTACGTGAACCGCCCCGGATGCGCCCGGATCCACTCGGCCAACTCGGCGTAGGTTCGGGGCGGCGACGGTGTCCGGAGCGAATCGTAGATCAGCGCGAACTGCACCGTGCCCCAGGGCGACTCCAAACCGTCCGTCGGCTGCTCGAAGTCGCGCATGATGATGCGGGACGCGCTATCCACGTACCGGTCGTTCGGCAGCACTCCGGCCCAGGGCCCGGCGAGCAACCCGGCAGTGCGCAGTTGATGAAACGTCTCGCCATTGATCCAGAGCAGATCGGCGGACCCGCGTGCACGGGCGCTTCGCTCGACCAGCAGCGCGTTGACCATCGCCGGACCCTGACCTTCGACCGCGCGGAGATCGATGCCATAGCTTCGCTTCAGGCGCGGCGCGACCCACTGGTCGATGTACCGGTTGACCGACGGATCACCCCGCCACATGCGCCACGTCACCGTCGTGCCGCGCGCCCGGGCCAGGACGCTGTCCCACGGCAGCCGTGCCAGCTCGGCCGCGCCTGCCGCAGGCGCCGGCCGGCCGCAGGCGATCGCCGCGGCCGCCGCAATCACCGCGCCCGCTACGACGGCCCTCATTCAGAATCGGTACGTCGCGGAAAACTGAATCTGCCGCGGTGGCCCCGCCGCGCGGAGCACGATCGGATCGCCGGGCCGCCCCACCTGCGTGCGGCTGCCGCCACCTGGAAGTCCGGTCGCGAAGCCGGCCCATTCAGTGCCGTTCAGCAGGTTGAACGCATCGGCCCTGACCTCGAGCGCGTTGCCGCCGAGAGCCAGCAGATACGTCACGCTGGTGCCGAGGTTGAAGAAGCTCGGCAGCCGCTCGCCGTTCCGCGGTACGCCGGGAAAGCGGTCGTGGCTGCCGATAAAGCCTTCGCCGAAGATCCCGCCGGATCCGTCGAGATCGCGAAAGGCGACGGACCCGTCCGCGTTGATCGTGCCCGCGACGCGATTGACCGGCTGCCCTGTTTGAAAGTCGCCGATCACGCCGAGGCGGATCCGCCGCGCGATGGTGGACACCGACCGCAGCGTCACGCGATGGCGGCGATCGTTCGCCGCGTCCGCATATTCCGCAGCGTAGTCGTTGCCGGCGACGGCGTTGAAGTTGATGTCCTCGGTATCGTTGCGCGCGCGCGACCAGACCCAGTTCGCATCGAGCGCCCACGACGCCGAGAGCCGGCGACGCACCGACACATACAGGCCGAGGTAGCGCGAGCGCCCACCGGACTCCGTCGTCGTGAGCCGGCGATAGGAGCCGGTCACGGGCGTCACCGGTCGCAGAGGGTCGCCGAACGCGACGGTGCGGTCGACGGTGTCGGAGGGCGTGAGCGGGCGGGTGATCGGATTGAGATCGAACGAGCGCGGAAGATGGCGCGTGTCGACGATCACCCCGTCGAGCGAGATTGCCCACTTGTCGCCCAGTTGCACGGCGTAGCCGAGCGTGCCCTGATAGCCGGTCGGCTGCTGGAGCCCGAGTGCGAACGTCTGGCGAATTTCGCGTGCGGGGAGCAGGTCGCGCCGCTGCTGCAGTTCCGCCGGTGCCGGACCCTGGCCCAGTCCCGGTGCACCACCGGTCGCGTCGTCGAACGTCACCGTCGCGTTGCCGGCGGGACCGAACTGCGCGGCGTCGGAATAGATCGCGTACGGGAAACGCCCGGTGTAGATGCCGGCGCCGGCGCGAAAGACGCTCGCGCCGTG
>JBDTQV010000354.1:0-2556 GCA_039932015.1 Gemmatimonadota bacterium
TCACCTCGCGTTTTTCCAGTGCAGTCGCGCATTCCCAGCGGCCGACCCCGTCCGGGGCGGTACGAGCAATCCGGCACGCGCCGGGACATGGCGCGAACACATCCAGGAGACTGGTCTGATGAGCGTGCTCAGCCGTAGCATCCCGATGGTCGCGTTGATTGGCGCGCTCAGCGCGCCCGTTCTCACCGCGCAGGACTCGCATCGCAACGAGAACTACCGCTGGTACATCGGCGGGCAGGCCGGCGTGATGGTGTTCAAGACGCCGACCCAGTCACGCGGCGGTGTGCCGATGGCCGGCGCGAACATGCTGATCAAGGCAAAGCGCACCGGACTGCTGCTCGCAATCGACGAGATGATCGGCAAGAATGAAACGAGCAGCTTCGAATCGGTCGCTGCCGCTGGCGGCACCGAGTCGGTGTTATTCAATGACGTCCGCCGCTACTCGGCAACGCTGGTCGCGTATCCGTTCCGCTCCGTCATGCAGCCGTATGTCGGCGTCGGCCTTGGCCTGATGCACGTGTCCAACCCGCAAACGCAGATCAACTCCAGTGGCGCCGAGCGGTCCTACGCCGCGCGCATCGGCAGCAGCTCGTTTGCCTCGCTCGTCGGTGGCCTCGAATTCCACGTTGGTGGGCTCCGGGCGTTCGGACAGTACCAGATCACCACCGCGCCTACCTACCATTCAATCACCGGCGACGACGGCACGGTGGTCGCGGCCGGCCGCCTGCTCGAAGGCCCGACGCACACGTTCTCCGGCGGTCTCCGGATCAGCCTCGGCAGCGCGCGCGAAGGCTACGGCGGGTATTGATTCACCGGCTCGTCATGCAGAAAGGGCCCGCACAGTGTGCGGGCCCTTTTTCATGTCTGCCTCCACCGTGCCACGCTACCCGCGTCGGGATACCCACGGCGAGCCGCCCACCACGAAGCGGAGTGGCCATTCCGCCGCCTTCGTAATGCCGATGCGCGGACCCGCGACGATCACGCTCTCCCGACGTCGCGTTCCGCGCCGGACGACTACGTCCGCCGTTCCCATCATTATCGAATCGAGCTCCCGCGTAATGCCGAGTGCCTGACAAAGCTTCCCGGGTCCCGAACAGAGCTGTGCATCCCCGACACCACCTCGGCGCGCGCGCATGAGGTCGAGTCCGTCCAGCGGCTCCAACGCGCGGATCAGCACCGCCGCCGCCTTCCCTTCCCTCTCGCACACCAGATTCGCGCACCAGTGCATGCCGTAGGACAGGTATACGTACCACGACGCCGCCGGACCAAAGATGGCTGCATTCCGGTCGTTCCTCCGCCCCAGATAGCCATGCGCGGCGGGATCGTCATGGCCGAGGTATGCCTCGGTCTCGACGATCCTGCCGCTGGTGACGGTTCCACCAATCCGGGATTCGATGATCGTGCCGAGCAATGCCGGCGCGACCACATCTGCCGCTCGCGCGAAAAAACGAACGGGCAGCGTGGCTGCCCGTCGCGTACCACTCATTCCGCTTTCTTCGCCGCCTTGGCCCGCGGACGGCGGCGCGGTGCCTTCGCCTTGGATTCCGCCGCGGGAGCTTCGTCTCCTCGTGCTGTGTCGGGGGCCGCCGGCTCGGCTGCGCGGGCAGCCTTGGCCGGCGCTCGGGGCTTGCGCTTCGGCTTCGCGGCCGCGGGCTTTTTCGCCGGCGCGGCGGCGGGTGTTTTCGCCAGCGCGGCGGCCTCAGCCGGCATCGGAGTCGGCGCGCCAGCCGCGCCATCGGCCGCCGCGGATTGCGTCTCGCTTCGGACCATGCCAACGAGCGGCACGTCGCCCAGGCGCGACGGACCCCGTGACCCGCGACGGAACCGCAGGCCCATGCGTTGCTGCCCCGCATCGCGCGACGGTGTCGCGGGTTCCGGCTCGGGCGCTGGAGCGGTCTTTCCGTTCGCTGCGGACAGAGCCGTCGCGTCCGGGGCAGCCGCGCTCTCCGCGGCGGGCGCCGACGCGTTGGGCGGCGAGGCCTGCCTCGACGCGGTTCGCGCACGCTCATCGCGACGATGCGCCGCCACCTCGAATTCATCGTCACCCACCTGGCGGACATCCGCCACTTCCGCATCGTTCGCCTGCCGCAGCAGACGCCCGAACCGCGCCGTGTCCAGCAGCGCATCTTCCTTCCCATACATCGCCACCATCCGGAGTCGCAGCTGCTCGTGCGTCACCGGCGCGCGAAATTCAGCGAGCGCGTCCGACATGAGCTGGAACGCACGTGCGAGCGTCAGCGCACCCGTCGGCATGACCGGCGGAGGCGCCGCGTCCGGAGATGCTGTGCGCTCACCGGCCGGCTCCCGTCCGCGATCGCGCCCGCGACCGCGCCCGCGCCCGCGGCGTGCGCCGTCTTCACGCGGCTCGCGGGGCTCGCGCGCTTCGCGCGGTGCCGCCGCTGCGGCCGCGGTGCGACTGCGTCCATCAGAAGTAGCCACCGTGGTACCCGCCGCCGCCGCCGGCGACACCTCGAACTGGCCGTTGTCGAGCTTCGTGACCTGCAGTACACCCTTCTGGCCGGCTTCGAGCACGAACTTGCTGAAGCGGCTGAAGCC
>JBDTQV010000355.1:0-2536 GCA_039932015.1 Gemmatimonadota bacterium
CAGGTGCCGTCGCTCCTGTTCGAGCGCACCTACGCGCGTCTGCAGCCGCTCGAGCTCGTCGGGGGCATCAGGCAAAGGCGTCGTCATGGACAGGTTCCGGGGGCGGAAGGGAAGGCTCAAGATAAACCCGAAGGCACACGCCGGAAACACTTGTGACCAAACACGTTCCGGTGTCGAAAAGCGTGACGCGTACGATTTCTTTTCACTTCAACAGGCGCCTTTGACGCACCTTGTGAAGCAGGTAGGTTCCATGGATTCACGCATTGCCAACGGAGGCACCATGAGCGAACGAGACTTCGACAACGTCGGGATCGATAGCGACCCGACCTATCCGCCGGCCGCGCCTTCCGATATTTCGACCGGCGCGTCGGCAGGTGCCGGGGGCCTGCTCGCAGGGCTCTTGATCGGACTGGTGCTGGGCGCCGGAATCGCGCTGCTGATCGCACCCGACAAGGGGAAGCGCACCCGTAAGCGCCTCGGCCGGCACCTGGGCGACGCTGCCCGCGATCTCCGGCGCCGGCGCAAGCAACTTCGGAAGGATGTGAAACGTGGCGCGGAGCGGGCACGCGAGCGCCTCTCGGACCTGCGCTAACGTCGCGTACTTGTTGCTTGCCCAGTTCCAAAAAACCAGAAGGCCCCGGCATGCCGCCGGGGCCTTCTGCCTTCAGCCTGCGATTAATTACGAGTCGTTCTTCTTGTCGCCGATCTTCTTGAGCAGCTTTGCGGCATCCGCCTTGTACGTCTGATCCAGCGCATCGACGAGCGGCATCGTACTGATCCGCGCGAGCTGCGTCCGGGCGTCGCCGTACCGGCCCCGGTCGACGTAGATCTCCGCCAGATCGAGCCGATGATAGATGCGGCGCGGATTGAGCTCGACGGCCTTTTCCATGTTTGCGACCGCGCTCTCCCACGAGGCCTGATTGAACACGTCGCCACCGAGGAAGTTCTTCGCGAAGAACTTTTCGATGCCTGACAGCCGCATGATCTCGGCGTTCCAGCGGCCGAGGATGTGGTAGGCGCCGTCGTGCGACGGATTGAGCTTGATAGCTGCGAGCGCTTCGTTCCGGATTTCCGAGGCGCGCTGCACCCGCTCTTTCTTGCCCTTGGTCAGCGACGCGCGGCCCACCGCATTGGCGAGCGCGAAATGGCCCTCGGCGTCTCGAGGGTTCGCCGCAACCGCCCGGCGAGCGTAGACTTCGGCCAGGGCAAAGAGGGAATCGCGCTGCGGCGACTTCACGTCGTCGGGTGTCGCCTTGCCGAGATCGAGCAACGCAAGGGCACCCTCCCAGTTCGCCACGTAGTTCATCGAATCCTGCTGCAGGGCGGCCTGAAAGTGCTTCAGAGCGGCCGCGGGGTCCCGCGCCTCCCGCGCTGAGACGCCCATCGCGACGTGGTCGGCCGTGCCCTGCGCGGTGAGTGATGTTGCGGCAATCGCGGTGGCCGCGATCACAAGTCCGACGAAACGCATAAGATCTCCTGAATCCGGGAACAGGCGAGGAATATAGAATGGTCGTCCCGACCCTCATTGAACGCAAGCGAGACGGTCGCGCCCTGACCGCGTCAGAATGGCGCGAGCTCGTTTTTGAGTACACTGCAGACCGCGTGCCGGATTACCAGATGTCGGCGCTGCTGATGGCCATTCTCTGGCGGGGGCTCACGCCAGCGGAGCTGTCCGCCCTTACCCAGGCCATGCTCGACTCCGGCGACCGGCTGCGCTGGGACGGTCTTGACCGACCCCTCGTCGACAAGCACTCCACCGGCGGGGTGGGGGACAAGACGTCGCTGCTGCTGGCGCCGATGGTGGCTGCCTGCGGCGTTGCGGTGCCCATGATGAGCGGCCGGGGCCTTGGGCACACAGGTGGTACACTCGACAAGCTCGAAGCGATCCCGGGGTTCCGGACGGGACTGTCGCTTCGGGAGACCGAGGCACAGGTCCGGCGGATCGGCTGCGCCATGATTGGACAGACGCCCGAGATCGCGCCGGCGGACAAGCGGCTCTACGCACTGCGCGACGTCACGGGCACGGTCGAGTCGATTCCGCTGATCAGCGCCAGCATCATGTCGAAGAAGCTCGCTGAGGGACTCAACGGTCTCGTGCTCGACGTGAAGACCGGAAGCGGCGCGTTCCTGCCCGGGGAGGAGCAGGCGATCGAGCTTGCACGCACGATGATCGGGCTTGGAGAAGCGCACGGCTGCCGGACGGTCGCGTTGTTGACCGCGATGGACCGTCCGCTCGGGCGAGCGTGCGGCAACGCGCTCGAAATCGAGGAGTCTATCGCGGGGCTCAGCGGGGAAGGGCCCTCCGATCTGATGGAGGTCACCTTTGCGCTGGGCGCCGAGATGCTGCTGTCAGCGGGCGTCGCCTCGAGCGAGCACGATGCGCGCACACAGCTCGATGCGGCGATCACGTCCGGGCGCGCGCTCGAGACGTTCGCCAGGCTGGTGGAGGCGCAGGGCGGCAATCCGCGCATTGTCGACGATCCGTCAACGCTGCCGCAGGCGGACGTGATCGAGATCTTCGCTGCACCGCGTGACG
>JBDTQV010000356.1:0-2530 GCA_039932015.1 Gemmatimonadota bacterium
CCGCCGGGCCAGCGCTACCAGTTCTGGTTCGTCGCCGACGACGGCATGGTCCAGGGCGCCGAGCTCGAGATGCACGGCTCGCGGCCGGTCTTTTTCATGACGGGAATGCCGCCGGGAGATCACAACGTCACCGGTGCCGCGCTCACGCTCACACCGGTGGGTGCACCGGCGCCGGAAACGGGGCGGATGCTGGCGAAGGTGTCGTTGTAGATGGGGGAGTTGTCCGGGAGCTGACTACAGCGCGCACAGCCCCCCATATGTCTCCGGCCGCCGGTCCCGGTAGAACTGCCACACGTTCCGCACCTCGCGGATCCGGTCCAGGTCCAGTTCCGCCGTCACCAGCTCGTCTCTGTCCCGCGCGGCTTCCGCCACGATCTGCCCGCGCGGATCACAGAAATAACTTTGTCCGTAGAACTCGCCGATCCGCCACGGATCCTCGTAGCCTACGCGGTTGATCGCACCGACGTAGAACGCATTCGCCACTGCGTGCGCCGGCTGCTCCAGCTTCCAGAGATACTCCGACAACCCCGCCACAGTGGCTGACGGATTGAACACGATCTCCGCTCCATTGAGTCCGAGCTCGCGCGCGCCCTCCGGAAAGTGCCGGTCGTAGCATATGTACACGCCCACGTCGGCGTACTGCGTCTTGAAGACCGGATATCCCAAATTTCCCGGCTTGAAGTAGAACTTTTCCCAGAACCCCGGCGCGCAGTGCGGGATGTGGTTCTTGCGGTACTTGCCGAGGTACTTCCCGTCGGCATCGATCACGGCGGCGGTATTGTAGTAGATGCCTGGCGCGTCCTCCTCGTAGAGCGGCACGACGATCACCATGCCATACCGCTTCGCGGTCTCCTGCATCAGCCGCGTGGTCGGGCCATCGGGAATCTTTTCCACCGAGTCGTACCAGCGCGGATTCTGTTCGGCGCAGAAATACGGACCGGTGAAGATCTCCTGCATGCAGAGGAGCTGCACGCCTTCCGCCCCCGCGCGCTCGATCAGCGCCATGTGCTTTGCGATGTTCGCTTCGCGAATCGTCTCCAGCTTTTCGCCGGTGCCGCAGGCATGCGTCGCCTGAATGAGGCCGGCCTTCACTATACGGGGCATCTGTCGTCTCCGGAGCCGGTCACCACCGGCGGGGCGCCGCTCATGAAGAGCAGGTACAGCAGGAAGCTGAGCGCGAACGTCACGAACCAGGCGTAGGTGTAGATCCGGTCAAAGAAGCCGGGGCTCGCGACGGCGCCGCCCGGCGTCGTCACCGCGTGGATGAACCCCGGCAGTACCGGCACGATCGAGAGCACCAGCGCGGCGACGGCGCGCGGGTTGATGCCGTTCCGATAGGTGTACGCGCCGATCTCGCGGAACAGATCGGCGGTAATGAGCCGCTGGCGGCGCAGCACCCAGTAGTCCGCAATGAGAATGCCGCCGAGCGCGCCCATGAGGCTCGAGTAGCCGAGCAGCCAGGTGAAGATGTATGCCGACGCGTCGGCATAGAGCCGCCACGGCATCATCGCGATCCCGACCACCGCGGTGATCAGCCCGCCGGTGACGTAGCTGATTCGGCGCGGGCTCAGGTTGGAGAAGTCGTTCGACGGCGAGACGACGTTGGCGGCCATGTTGGTAGTCAGCTGCGCGACGAGCACGACCAGCGCGGCGAGCATGATGGTGAGCGGCGTCCCGATCCTTCCCACCAGCGTGACCGGGTCCCACACCGGCGCGCCGAAGATCACGACCGTCGCACTCGTCACGGCGACACCGATGAACGCGAACGCCGTCATCGTCGTCGGCAGCCCGAGCGCCTGGCCGAGCACCTGCGAGCGCTGGCTCCGGGCATAGCGCGTGAAGTCCGGAATGTTGAGGCTCAGCGTGGCCCAGTAACCGACGTTGGCGGTGAGCGCAGCCGGGAAGATCAGCCAGAAATTCGCCTTGCCGCCTTGCAGCCGCTGCGACTCGCGCAGCACGTGGCCCAGTCCTCCGCCATTCCGGACCGCCCAGAGCAGCAGCAGCGCGCCGCCCGCCAGCAGCAGCGGCGCCGACCAGCTCTCGAGCCGCCGGATGCCTTCGGTCCCCCGGAGAATCACCGCCACCTGCACCAGCCAGAACGCCGCAAAGGCAACGGCCGTGTGACTCGGCACCCCGGCCCAGCCCGGCCATGCCGCGCGCAGGAGCGTGTCCAGCGCGAGCGCGCCGATCCAGGTCTGGATACCAAACCAGCCGCACGCGACGATCGCGCGGAGCAGTGCCGGAATGTTTGCGCCCCGCACCCCGAAGCTCGCGCGGCAGAGCACCGGAAACGGGATGCCGTATCGCGTGCCGGCGTGGGCATTGAGGATCATCGGGATGAGCACGATGACGTTGCCGAGCAGGATGGTGCCGAGCGCCTGCCACCAGTTCATGCCCTGCTGCATCATGCCGGACGCGAGCGTGTACGTCGTGATGACGACGCTCATGCCGATCCACAGCGCGGCGATGTTCCAGGTGGTCCAGGTGCGGCGGTCCGGTGGTGTGGGCGCGAGGTCGGGATTCCAGAGCG
>JBDTQV010000357.1:0-2521 GCA_039932015.1 Gemmatimonadota bacterium
CGAATCTCGAAGCCGTTGTCGCGGCGCACCCCGACCTCGTCATTCTCTACCAATCGGGCCAGAACGGCCCGGCGGCCGAGCGCCTGCGCGCACTTGGCATCGCCACGATCCGGGTGCGCAGCGATCTCCTCGCCGATGTGCCACGGCTCGCGGCGCTGCTTGGACAGCTGACCGGTCACGCCGATTCCGCGGCGGCGGTCTCTGCCTCGTTCGCACGGGAGCTTGCCGCGGCCACAGCGCCGGAGGCAGCCCGTCCGCCACGCGGATTCATCCTGGTGTGGAATGATCCGCCGATCACCGTCGGCGCCGGCAGCTATCTCAGCGAGCTCCTGGCGCGCGCCGGGGCACGCAACGTTTTCGCCGATCTGCCTACCTCGTCCGGGCAGATCAGCGTGGAAGCCGCCGCCGTCCGGGACCCTGACTTCGTCCTCACGTCGAGCGAAGCGCTGCCCCCGTTCGCGACGCGGCCGGAGTGGCAGGTCGTACGGGCGGTGCGTGAACGGCGGTTCGTTCATGCATCCGGATCCGAGTTCAGCCGGCCAAGTCCGCGCGCGCCCGAGGCCATACGGACGCTACACGCGGCGCTCGCGCAGGTAGCTCATTGATGCGGGCACGAGACGCGGCACTGCTCGCGGCCGTGCCGCTGGCGCTCGTGATCGGCATCGGAATCGGATCGGTCCCGATCTCACCCGGTGATGTGCTGCACGGACTCGTCAACGCCTCTGCGCCAGCATCCGCGATCGTGCGCAACCTCCGCGTGCCGCGGGTGCTGCTGGCATTTCTGGTGGGCGGAGGGCTCGGCGTGTCGGGTGCCGCACTTCAGGCACTCGTGCGGAACCCGCTTGCCGAGCCGTATCTGCTCGGACTTTCGGGCGGGGCCGGGCTTGGCGCGGTTGCCGCGATCGCGCTCCAGTTCGGCGGCGCGTGGGGAGTGCCGGTCGCGTCATTCGCGGGCGCGCTCGGCGCCGTGGCCCTCGTGTACCGTCTCGCGGTGGCCGCGGGCCGGCGCCTGGACTCGCGGGTGCTGCTGCTGGCCGGCGTCGTGGTGGGTGCGTTCGCCGGCGCGATCATGAGCGCAATCATCGTGCTCTCCGAAGCGCCAACGCTCCGTAACGCATTTCTCTGGCTGCTCGGCGGGTTTGCCGGCGCATCGTGGCGCGCGCTCGCGATATTCGCCACGTACGCTGTGCTACCGCTGGTGCTGATTGCCCGCGAGGCACGCACGCTCGACCTGCTCGCGCTCGGTGAGGAGATGGCCGAATATTTGGGCGCCGACGCCGAGCGCACGAAGCGCATCCTCTACGTCGCAACCTCGCTGTTGACCGCGGCGAGCGTGGCTACCTGCGGCATCATTGGGTTCGTCGGCCTGGTCGTGCCGCACGCCTGTCGGCTCGTGTGGTCACCACTCCACCGCACCTTGCTGCCGGTGTCGTTTCTCGCCGGCGGCATCTTTCTCGTCCTGGCCGATGCCCTCGCGCGAAGCATCGTGCCGCCGCTCGAGCTTCCGGTCGGCGTGGTCACGGCATTGGTGGGCGTGCCGGTGTTTGCCGTTCTCCTGCGGCGGACGCTGGTATGACGCAACCAATCCTCGAGGCGCGGCACCTCGGCGCGAGATATGCCGGTGCGGCGCGACTGGCGGTCGACGACGTGTCGTTCGCCATATCCGCCGGCGAGCTATTGGCGGTGACCGGCCCGAACGGCAGCGGCAAGACGACGCTGCTTCGCGCCCTGCTCGGTCTCGTACCGCTGCAGGCGGGCGAAGCCCTCGTGCAAGGGCGTCCGGTGCGGGCATGGGCGCGCGCCGACCTTGCGACCGTCGTCGGAGTGGTTCCGCAGCGCGAGGAGATTGTGTTTCCCATTCGCGTGCGCGACATGGTGATGCTCGGCCGCTATGCGCGGCTGGGGCGGACCGCCAACGCGTCGGCTCGCGACCACAAGGCTGTCGATGAGGCGCTCGCCCGCTGCGATGCCACCCAACTCGGCAACCGCCCCGTGGACGAGCTGTCCGGCGGCGAATGGCAGCGTGTCCGGATTGCCCGGGCAGTCGCGCAGGAGCCGCGGCTACTCGTGCTCGATGAACCGACCGTCTCGCTCGACGTGCGGCACGAGATGGAACTCTTCGAGCTGGTGCGACAGCTGGTCAACGATGGGCTCGCGGGCATCGTGATTACGCACGAGCTCAATCTGGCTGCGCGCTACGCCGACCGGATGCTGCTGCTCGATGCCGGCTGCATTGTCCGAAGCGGCAGCCCTGCACACGTGCTCGACCGCGAGACGCTCGCGCAGGTATTCGGCTGGCCGGTTGCAGTCACGCGCTGGTGCGACGGATCGCCGCAGGTCGTGCCGCTCCGACCTTCCGAATTTCCAGACGCGCCGCGCGACAACGCTCTTCCACCGATGAAGGAGTGGCCTCCCGCATGATTCGCTCTCACTGCCTGTCCGTATTCGTGCTCATTGCATCGGTGGCGGGCGCTCGCAGCGTGCTTGGCCAGGACCCCGCCGATACGGTCGAGCTGGCACC
>JBDTQV010000358.1:0-2511 GCA_039932015.1 Gemmatimonadota bacterium
ACCGTGGCCATCCCGCCCGCGCCGAGCTCGCGCTCAATGCGGTAGCGGTCGGCGAGTGCGGTCTGAAGCGTTTCGATCGTACTCATTGACTGCCCATGCGCGCCCACTCGAGCTTCGCGATGAGCAGATCTTCCGCTGTTGCCACGAACAGCGGAATGCCATCCAGGTCCACCTGCTGCCGGCGGTCGAATTCGGCCCGGCTGAACGGCCGGGAACGCCGGATGATGAAGTCGATCTTCCATCCGGTCTCCGTATCGATGACGTTGAACTGCCCTCCGTTGTCGAGTGCTTCCAGAGCGGCGGATTCTTCGACGTAATAACGGGTGGGGGGAAAGCGGCGGACCAGCATCCGGAGCTGGGTCCGGGTCGGGTTGATGACCAGGTCGATGTCCTGAGTGGCCCGGGGGGTTCCGTGGTAGGCGGCAGCGAACGAGCCGGTCAGCATGTAGGGAACTTCGGCGGCAGTGAGCGCCCGCAGCGCCGCCTCGAGGACCGCGCCGGGATTCACCCGAGCCGGCTCAGCTCGCGCACGATCTCCGCGGCCGTCGCACCCGGCTGACGCTGCCTGATGCCCGCGACCGCCAGCTTCCGCGCCAGCTCGCTCAGCTCCAGCGCGAGGCGCAAGCGCTCCACGCCGCTCAGGCGCCGATACACGTTCAGTTGCACCAACTCCGCTTCCGGCGTCGTATCGAATGACATGATGCGCAATCTAACGACAAAAAACCCGCCGCTGAAAGTCCGGACTCTCAGCGGCGGCACTACCTCACGATCGACTTCATCTTCCCATCTCCTTCATTCATGCTGCGTTCCCCACCCCGTCCACCGGAGGTGCCGGCGGCTCGGTGTCCTGCTGTGCCGCGATCGTGATGACGCTGCTGGCGCGGTCCCAGGCGTCGAGAACGTTCGGCTGGTCCCGGAACTGGAACCGTACCACCCCGTCCATCCCCGCCACGATCCGCGTGATCTCGGCTGCGATCTTCTGCAGACGGGACGAAGCGCCGATGTGCTGCAGCCGTCCCTGCATGCCGGCTTCCGACGCCGCATCGAACTCGGCAAGCTTCTGCCGGAGATCGTCGAGCGCGGTGGCGGAGAGGCCGTACTTCAGGAGCACATCCTTGTACTTCTCGCCGGCCATCGCGAGCGCTTCCGCCGTGGTCCGGAACAGGACGTACGGCGCCTTCCTGTGACTGAAGGCGAACGTCTCCTTCAGGTTCGGCAGCTCGCGGGCTGCCAGCCGGCCGACCTTGCTCAGGTGATCGAGCTGCGTCTCCGTGAGGAAGGTCCGGAGCTCGCTCTTTCGTGCGGTGGCCGACCGCACCTGGCGAAGGCCCTTCTGCTGCTCCAGCGAAACATCCGCCGCTTCGCGGAGCTTTCCTTCCAGCCCATTGCCGGCCAGCAGCGCCGTGAGCTTTTCGTCCGGGTACGTCCGAACGAATTCGACCGTGAGCATACCGGTCTCGAGTTGCCAACGTGCCCTCTTCTGCATAACAACCTCCCATCATGGTCGGGACGACGTAGGCCGGGCATCGCGCGACGTGGATGAATCAACACGTGGACCGAAGTCACGCCGGCTGGCTTCGGTGATTCCTCGTATAAGCGATAGACGTGCCACGAATTGCGCGCGTGATGTGGGCCGAGCGTTAGCGCATGTGCGCGTTGGACTTGGATGGCTGCAACGATCTGCGGTGGGCGTGGAGTCGCATCGGGGCGCGACCCGAAGAGTGTCCACGGAACGGACACAAAATCGAAAAACTGTCTGCCGGATGGACGGATGTACTTGCCGGAGAGCCGGACCTGCTTGCTTGCACGATGCGCGCAGTTGGTCGCGGGGCGGGACATGTACTTCGCAGATCGATCGCGGGTGGCCGCGGGTCGGAACAGGTTGTGGCGCCTTCGATCATAGCTGCCGGCGGGACGAACGCGTCCGCTCGCAGGATGCGCGTGTCTCGTCGCACGCTCGCCCTGGGTATCGGCGCGGCGGTCGCGGTCGCTGACGGATCGAACGCGTCGACCGGCAGACCGGAACACTGCGTCGCACCGATGAGTGCATGCGGTGAACGAACGAGCGGGGCGTCTCGCAGCTCGAGCCATGTCGCTCACAGCCCGGACCATGTCGTCCGCAGTTCGCACCACGTCGCCGACAACTCGCACCAAGCCGATTGCAGCGCGAGCGGGGTCGCCCGCAGCTTGAACCAAGTCGCTCGCAGGTCGAGCCATGTCGTTCGCAGCGCGACCCAGGTCGCTCGCAGCTCGGACGATGTCTCCTGCACGGCGACCGCGCCGGCTGGATCATCGGCGCCGAGTGCCGTCCGGACGGATGCGTGCGCCGGGAGCTCGAGCCGACTTGCCCGCGCGAACGAACATGCTGCATCACCGGCGGACAAGCTCGGTCGACGACTCGCCCCATCCGCTGCACGCTCGGACGCATCGTCCGTGTCGGCGACACAATTGCCCCTGTGACCGGGGCATATCCTCCTGAGATCGGTAGCGGCCCGCCGCTAACTACCCGGA